>CAYPUS010000050.1:12237-12883 GCA_964413815.1 uncultured Aquabacterium sp.
GCTCGCCATAAGGAGCATGGCCCGAGTCGGCCACATAGCTCAGGTCGGCCCAGGGCAGACGCTCGTGCAGGGCCCGCAGCACGGACAGGCCCCCCAGGCCGGAATCGAACACGCCGATGTGCGTGTGGGTGCCTTCAAACGCCTCGACCGGGCGGGCCTGGCGCGCGACCTCCAATGGACTGGCGGGTTCTGTCACAAAACGGTGGTGAGTGAAAAACGAACGGCCGACCCGGCTTCAAGGGGGCCGGCGGCATGCGTCGGATATTGTCATGCGAATAGACATGGGATCTGTGGTCCAATGCCTCAAGTTCGCGTTAGAATCGAACGATCGTGCTTTTTTTATCGTCCCGAAGCACGGCAATCAAGGTTTTTATTTAACTCTTCCTCATGACGCAGGAGAACAACGCATGAAGGTTCTGGTTCCGGTCAAGCGGGTTGTGGACTACAACGTGAAGGTTCGCGTGAAGTCCGACGGCTCTGGTGTCGACATCGCCAACGTCAAAATGTCCATGAACCCCTTTGACGAAATCGCCGTCGAAGAGGCCACCCGTCTGAAGGAAAAGGGCGTGGTCACCGAGATCATCGCCGTGTCCATCGGCGCGACGCAATGCCAGGAAACCCTGCGCACGGCCATGGCCATCGGTGC
>CAYPUS010000051.1:0-971 GCA_964413815.1 uncultured Aquabacterium sp.
GTCACCAGCGGCATCCGCCTGGGCTCGCCGGCGATGACCACACGTGGCTTCAAGGAAGAGCAGGCCGTGCAGGTGGGCAACCTGATCGCCGACGTGCTGGACAACCCGCACGACGAAGCCACCATTGCCCGCGTGCGCGAGCAGGTGGCGGCGCTGACCAAGGCCTTCCCCGTCTACCGTTGAGCTGCACCTGGTGCGTGTTTGACACAGCGGAAACCCGGCTCAGGCAAGCGCCCGGCCGGGCTTTTTTCTTTTGTTGCTTCATCATGGCGGACTGACGGCCGACAGCATGTGGCCGTTCTCGATCACTCGTTCTTTTTGCAGGGGAGCTGAAGGCGATGCGTTGTCCTTTCTGTGGCCATCATGACACCCAGGTGGTTGAAACCCGGGATTCCGACGAAGGCGATTCCACGCGGCGGCGCCGCAAGTGCCAGTCGTGCGACAAGCGTTTCACGACCTATGAGCGGGCCGAGATCGAGCTGCCTGCCATCGTCAAGCGCGACGGACGCCGCACCGACTATGACCGGGCCAAGCTCAAGGGCTCGATGATGATCGCCCTGCGCAAACGCCCCGTGAGCGCCGAGGCGATGGAAAGCGCCCTGGAGTCGATCGAGGCGCGCCTGCGGCAGTCGGGCGAAAAGGAAGTGGACTCGACGCAGCTGGGCGAGTGGGTGATGCGCGAGTTGCGCAAGCTCGACAAGGTGGCCTACGTGCGTTTTGCCTCGGTGTACCGCAGCTTCGATGACGTCAGCGAGTTTGTCGCGGCGATCAAGGAAACGGGCAAGCGGGGCAAGACACCCGAGAGCGAGTGAAAAGCCGCTTTAGGGGGCTTCTGCTGGGCCTTGTGAAAGGCCTTCTTACTTCCAGCAGTTGGCCACGGTGTCGGCAGAGGTGCCCTTGATGCCGCTTTCGGTGAGGGTGAGGTTGCGGCAGCGGTCGGCGGCCATCATGCCCTTGGGCGTGGGCGTGAG
>CAYPUS010000051.1:981-5188 GCA_964413815.1 uncultured Aquabacterium sp.
CTCACGGCCACGCCCAAGGGCATGATGGCCGTGAGGGTGAAGCTGCTGGCATCGGCATCCACCTCGATCTCGTACACCGTCGTCCTGCCGGATTGGATGGTGGCCAGTCCGCTGGGCAGCGCGACCGCATCGTCACTGCCTGCGGCACAGCTTGCATTGCCCAGGACACAGTCGTAGCGCATGTTGGCGGCATAGAAGCGCTGCATGAACTGCGCGGCCTCCATCAGGCCCCGTTGCGCTTCAGCGCGGTGGCCCCGGCGCACATGCTCCTGGTAGGACGGGTAGGCGATGGCCGCCAGGATGCCGATGATGACCACCACGATCATCACCTCGATCAAGGTGAAGCCGTGTTGGCGGGCGGCGCGCTGTCGTGCGCCTGGGCGCAAGGGGTGCGAAGAGCTCATGCTGGCATGCTGGATCAGAAGGGCGGATGGATGATGCGTTTCCAGACCCGGTCGGTGATTTGGGGGCCCTTGTCGTCTTCACAGGCGGCCCCACCGGCGGCGCAGGGGTCATAGCCCTTCTGCGGATCCAGCTTGTTGTCGATGTTCACCCGGTCACTGTCTGTGCCGGACTGCAGGCCATCGCCCACGGCGGAAGGGTCCCAATAGCCTTGTCCTTGAAGGTCCTTGCCATCGATCACGCCGTCTCCGTTCGAATCCCATGTCGGCGTGGGCAACTGGCCACCGTTGAAGATAGGCAGAAGGAAGGTATAGGTTTCGCCGTTGGCCGAATCGCAGCCCTGGCCGCCGGGGTTGGGCGGCACGATGGCGTTGAAATAGACCAGGTTGTTGATGATCTGCGGCTGGTAGATGACCTTCGGGCTCTGCGTCTTGGCGCTGTTCGCCAGGTGCGGGGCGTTCTCGCTGGTGAAGTGAAGGTCGATGTACCAGCCGTAGTGGCGCGCAGCGCCTTCGCCTTGGTAGTTGGCCTTGTTGTTGCTGACCTGGATCAGCGGATTGTCGGCCACGGATTTCTCGAAAGTCTGCTGCAGGAGGTTGCTGCGTGTCAGTGGGGACGGCCGCGGAGGCGGCTCCTGGGTGCTTGTTTCGGTTACCTTGCCGTCGAGCACGGTGTAGAAGGTCTGGATGCGCTGGTCGGTCAGGTCACCCTCGGTGACGAGCTTGCCCGTGCCGAAAGAGACGAGGTAGCCGCTCAGCTTGGTTTGCTTGTCCGCGGCATCGGGATTGACCACGAAGAAGTCGGACACGGCGCGGGTGGCGGCGACACCCGTGTGCGTGGGGGCGGCGGAAATGGGTTGCACTTCGCCATTGCGTTCAGCCCGGATCAGCGGGGTGGCGTTCACCGTCCATGCGGACGGCGGGCCCTGGAAGTTGAAGCGCCAGAGCTGACCGTGCAGATCGCCGGCATAACCGCCAATCACCTCGTTGGTCTCCGAGCGGATGAGGCTGATGCCGCTCAGCCCGTTGTTGCGGCCATCGGTGACGGCAGGAGAGGGGCTGACGTGGATGGTGCGGACGATCTTCCTTTCCTCAAGGTCGATGACCAGCAAGGCGCCTTTGCCGGAAGGGGCGTCGTGGCCGTTGCCCACGAAGGCGAACCAGCCCTGACCGGGTACATGCCCCACGGCGACGCGGTTGGTGATGTAGCCCATGTCCTCGTTGTCGGTGCCCGTGATGTCCCAGAGCACGTTGGCTGTCCCCAGGGACGAGTCGCCCCCATTGCGGGCCGTGCCCGTAACGTCGAGCGCGAAAATGCCGCGCCCGCCCGCCCCCATCGTGCCGATCAGGATGTTGGTCCAGGCGGCTTCCGTGCGGCTGGGTGTCCGGATGAAGGCATCGGCTTCGGTCAATGCCCCGTCGACAAAGAACTGGTGGCCATAGGATTTTTGCGCCAGCATGTGCAGATTGGGCAGTGCCGCGCGTGGCACGTAGGCGAATTTCTCTGCGCCTGTCGAAGCGTCGAAGGCATGCAGCATGCCGCCGTTGCCGCCCACGAACAGCAGTGGCGCGCGCGCCGCCTTGGCGTTCACGTAGGCGTCATAGGTGCCCTTTGCGCCCGGCAGGCCTCTGAGTTCATAGCCCATGTCGAGGTTGCCGCCGATCAACAAAGGCATGCTGTTGACGAAGTCCGGCAGGGGCTGGCCCTTTTTGCGGGCACGGAAGTCCAGGCCTTCCAGGCTGTCATCGCCCCGGATGTAGCGAATGAAGCTCGGTGTTCGGAAGGAGGCATCGATGGCGTCGCCATAGGTGCTGGGCACGACGGCGTTTTTCTGTTCATCCTGCGCGAGGTTGAAGGGGACGCCGAGCAGCCCATCGGCACTGGCCGTGAAGACATTGCGCGATGCATGCCCCGGGACTTTCTCGCTGGCGCGCCAGGTTGGCTTGCTCAGGTCCAAGGTCGGTGCGCCATTTGCGCCGGCGACATAGCTATAGGCCAGCACATCGCCATACCAGCCATCGGCCGAGTAGATGGGGGCAAACACAGTGGCCCCGGCGGTGACGATGCGGCCTGTCATGGCCACGCCCGATTCACGGCGCTCAGGGCTTTTGGCTTGGGAGACGGCATCTTCGATGGCCTGGCGCAGGCTGGAGCCCTCGGTGGCATCGAAGTACTTGCCGCGGGAGTTCAGCGCGGCATGGAACATGTCGTCGATCTTGGACTTGTCGGTGTTTTCCGTGGAAATCTTGGGCCAGCCCTTGTCGGTGGTGATCTCGGTGTGGACCTTCCCGCGGTCGATCGCGCCTTTGACGCCCAGCCCCACCATGTACTGGTTCAGGTGCAGCCAGGTGGCGTCATCGCCCTCCACCTTGTCCACCTCCGATGCCATGTTTTCCTGCAGGTTCTTGGGCACCAGGGGGAAGGCGTAGAAGCGCATGGCAATGTCGGCCAGCGAGCCACTGTTGTTCACGTCGGCGTAGGGCGGTGTGGGCGTATAAGCCTGCCCGTTGATGGTCGCCGCAACCCCATCGACCTCGTCAACCCGAAAGCGTGCATCGCTGCTGCCGTAGTTGCCACCCATGCCGCCGTCGTCGTTGTAATAGCCGTCCGTGGTCATGATGTGGGCCGCGCGTCGGCATCCCAGGATGGGCGAATTGCTGACGCCGGGGTCGGTTCGCCATGGGCTGCCGGCGTCGGTGCGCTCGAAATAGCGCCCGACACCTGTCGTCGCAAACCGCAAGGGGGTGCTGCCTCCCACGTTGATGGAATGGAGCCAGGTCAGGAATGTTCCCTTGTGGGTCAGGTCGAAGGTGCGCACGCCTTGAACGGGGCCGGCGAAAGTCTCCCGGCCGTCCACCTCGTTGGCTTTGCCTGCATTCGAGGTGCTGCCCCAGCCCAGGCGGATGTTGTCGCCCTGGGCGGCAAAGGCCTCGGAGATCGCGCCTTTGGTGAACAGGAAGCGCGAGCGATGGTAGGTGAACCAGTTGGCGAAGTTTTGGCGTTCTTCCGCCAAGGTGCACGAGGCGCCGGCGCAGTCCTTGCGTTGGCTGCCGTTGCCCCAGGGAAAGGCGCTTCGGTCATTCTGGTTGAGGTCAAACTTCAGATAGCTGCGGGCTTGATTCGGGTTGGCGCTTTCCGAGGTCAGAATGTAGAAGACGGCGGGGTTGAACGACCTGGCTTCTCTTCGGCATGTCCAGGCAGAGGTGCACCAGTTGGCCGTGACCGATTTGACCTCGCCCAAGTTGACCTTGGTCGTCGATCCGGGCTGGATGGGTGCGCTCGCAAAGTTGGCGGATGGCATGCGCGCGACGGCTTTGTTCGTCTCGTCCCAATAAGACCACGGCAGGTAACGAACCTGCGGGTTGTAGTACACCGTGTTCACATCACTGGAGCGCATCTGGCACTCGTAGAGCGTGGCCTCGGTGCAGTCCGCACCCGATGTCCCGGTGACATAGCCCGCCGAGCGGGTGTCGATCAACCTGAAGGAGTTGGCGCTCGGGACATCCGAGGGATGCATCAGGACCAGCTTGGTGCCGCCCAGGTACACCCGTTCGTCATTGAGCTCCGCATAGTCCTCGGGCATGTGGTTCAAGCCCATCGACTCGGAGTTGTCGAGGGTCAGGACGATGTTGGGCGCCACGACATCGACCGTCGACAGCAGGGGCCTTTGCGACATGGCGGCCATGACGGGGCTCATCCATTGGGCCTGCATGGCCAGCAGCGAAGCCACCACGACGCCCTTGCGCAGGATGCCCGAACGGCTCGGCGCCAGCGCAGCGGGTGTCGGCAGATGGTGTGTGATGCG
>CAYPUS010000051.1:5198-12056 GCA_964413815.1 uncultured Aquabacterium sp.
CAGGTCAACCAGAGGTGAGGACGAAGCGGGACTGCAGCCAGACGACCGATCCCGCGACGATGGCCTTGTCTGCGTCGTCTTCGCTGTAATCGGGGCTGAAGCCGCGGGCGGTCAAGACGATGATCTTGGGGCCCGCGCCTGCGTCGACGGGGCTGTATTCGGCCAGGCACTGCGGGTTCTTGGCGGGCAGCATCTTGGTGACCGAGGACTTGAGGTGCT
This sequence comes from uncultured Aquabacterium sp., assembly GCA_964413815.1. GTDB lineage: Bacteria > Pseudomonadota > Gammaproteobacteria > Burkholderiales > Burkholderiaceae_C > Aquabacterium. The sequence continues at coordinate 5,418 of CAYPUS010000051.1, forward strand.
CGGTGCGCAGCGTCTTGGCGGCGCCGGTGCCATCGGCCCAGTTGTCCTTGTCGCGCCAGGCCATCGCTTCTTCCGTCGCGGCCTTTTCCAGAATGGGGGTTGCCTTGCTGAACAGCAGGGGTGTCGTGCTCGAGCCAAAGGCGCGCTTGATGTCTTCTTCGCAAAAGCGCAGGGCCAGTTGGGCCATCTCGGTGGCCAGTGTCTGGGAGCGGGCGTTGATGGTGATCGCGTCCGATGTCAGCGAGGTGCGCATGACACCCATCGACATCAGGATGACGAGCAGCAACAGCACCAGCACCATGATGAGTGCGGCGCCCTGCTGCGTTCGCTGGGTTTGTCGGCGAGGAAGGCGAGGGGTGGGCGCCATGCTCAGATGCCTTTGCTGATGTGGTTGTGAAGCACCACGGTGGTCGAGAAGGTGCGCACCAATCTGCCGCTGGTGTTGTCGACCACGTCGCCGGCGCAGTTCAGATACTTCTTTTGTTCGCTGGCCAGGTTGGTGGCCGCACTGCGCACCTCGACGCAGATACGGGCGCTGACCACCGCGGCCCACTTCTGCGCACCACTCAGCGAGCGCACGTCGCTGGCGCTCAGGTAGGCGATCGCCTGGTTGCCGCCGGTCTCCGGGTCGGCCAAGCCATAGGTGATCTGCAGATCGGTGATGTTCTCGACCAGCATCTGGTTCTGCGCGACACCTGTGCCCGAACTGGGCAGCGTGTCGACATCTGCCACAGGCGCATCGCTGCGCCCATTGCCCTGGCAGTACAGGCCGGTGATGCCCTGCGCATTGGTGTCGACGTAGAACTTGTTGCTCGCCAGCTTGAGCGTGGGCGGTGTCAGGTAGACATGCGCCGGCACGCTGTTGCCAAGGCAGTCGGTGGCCGTGTTGTCCGATGCGGGGTAGGTGTTGTCGATGTCGGCTTCGTAGACCACCGCGATGGCGTCGGGCGCCGTGGCGTCAGCCCCTGCGCAGGCCAGTTGGCTGATGTTGAGTTCATTCGCGCGGGGGTCGGCGAAAGAGCCGTCGCAACCCACGATGAAGTTGTTGCGATCGCCCAGCTTGCCACCGTTGAAGGCCCGGTTCATCTTGCCGGTGGCCGCATCGGCGCCTGTCAGGTGGCTGTAGCCGGCCAGCGCCACATGGTTGCGCAGGATGCCCAGCGCGATGCTGGCATCGTTGCTCATCTGGGACAGCGCATTCACCGAGCGGGAGTTGGCCGCGATGCTGACGAAGGAGGCCGCGCCGATGCCGATGACGACCATGCCGATGGCCATCGAGACCATCAACTCGATGAGCGACAGGCCCGACATGGCCTTGGGTGCAAGGAAAGTCCGCGGTCTCACAGCGCCACCCTCAGGGAAATGCATCGATAGTTCACAGTGGATGTCCGCCAGGCTGCGGGGCAGTCGGCGGTCCGGCTGGACAGGTCCTGGCCCGAGGCGTCGGTGTTGTCCGGGTCGACCCAGGCGACCCATAGATCCAGGGCCTGGGTGCTGGCGTCAAAAGCCGTGATGTGCGCGCTGGCCCCGGGCAGGCTGTAGCGCAGTTGTTTTTTCCACTCCACCAGATCCTTGGCCGCCATCTGGGCTGGATCGCAGCCCGGTGTGATCTTGGCCGAGACCACCGTGCCGCAGGCCGGAGGTGTACCCACGGCTTCATCGGAGTCCACCACGCCATCGGCATAGCTGGTGGTGGCCCAGGCGTAGCCACCCAACTCGGCGCCACCCTTGTTGGCGCGCATGCGGTCGGCGATGTCCGAGGCCAGCAGGGTGGCAATGGAGCGGTACTCATTGCCCTTCTGGAACTTCATCATGTTGGACTGCACGGTGGCCATCGTCAGGATGCCGAAGGCGATCAGCAGGATCGACACGAGGATCTCGATGAGCGTGACACCGGCCTGGCGTGCGGAAGCTGGGGTACTGCGGGCCATGGCTCAGCACTCCCTTTGGTCGTTCTTGATGCGCGGCGTGCCGGACATCCCCACGCAGATCTTGCGCACCAATGCATCGTTGCTGCCGGGAATGACCACCAGATTGCCCGGCGTGGCCGCCAGGATCCCGTTGGGATTGAACTTGAAACTCGCTTGGCCGGAGGGCAGGCCAGCGGTGATGCTGCCCACGCCTCTGGGTTTGGCTTGCACCCTGATCGGCGCCTGCTCGGCCTTGGCATTGGCAGGCATGACCATCCATCCCTCGGATGACCAGTCCCGGGATGCGGCGGGCAGGCATTCATAGCTTGGCTTGCCGCCCACGGTGGTGAGCTTGACGCCGCACAGTTCGACCGGAGTGCCCCGTTTGATGGCCTCGGAGCGCGCCAGCTTCAGGTCGGAGACGAAGGTTTCCGCGGTGGACTGTGCCGCCTTCTCCTGCACCAATTGAGTTAGATTCGGCACACCCACTGCCAGCAAGATGACCAGCACGGCGACGGTGACCATCAGCTCGACAAGGGTGAACCCTGATGCTGATGAATGTTGATGAAAGATGGGCGCAGATCGAAGCATGGGCGCGATTGTCTGAGCAATATTCACGGTTGCCAATCACCTATCCGACGGGCGGTTGCGCAGACTCGACAGGCGGTTGTGGACAGAACTGATGTACACCGAGACAGACATTCACTGGCTTGAGCGGGCGCTGTCATGTGCCACGCAGGCCGTCGGCGTGAGCGAGCCCAATCCGCGTGTCGGCTGCGTGCTGACCGATGCCCAAGGGCGCTTCCTGGCCGAGGGCACCACCCAGGTGGCAGGCGGCCCGCATGCCGAGGTGATGGCCATGCGCGCGGCCCAGGCTGCGGGTTTGTCCCTGTCGGGCGCCACCGCCTACGTGACGCTGGAGCCTTGCTCGCACCATGGCCGCACGCCGCCTTGTGCCGATGCGCTGGTGGCGGCCGGCATCGCCCGCGTGGTGGTGCTCATGAGCGATCCCAATCCCCTGGTTGCCGGGGCAGGTGTGGCGCGCCTGCGTGCCGCCGGTGCGGCGGTGGAACTGCTGCCAAGCGACCACCCTCTGGCCGAAGCCGCCTTGGCGCTCAACATCGGCTTTGTCTCGCGCATGGTGCGCCAGCGCCCATGGGTGCGGCTCAAGGCGGCGATCTCTCTGGATGGGCGCACGGCGCTTGACAGCGGCGACAGCAAGTGGATCACCGGGTCCGCAGCACGGCAGGATGGCCATGCCTGGCGCCGCCGTGCATCGGCCATCCTCACTGGCATCGGCACGGTGCTGGCCGACGACCCGCGGATGGATGTGCGCGGCATCGACACGGTCAAGCAGCCGGTGAAGGTGGTGCTCGATTCCCAATGGCGCCTGCCTTTGCATGCCGCTTTGTTGAAGGGCGAGGCCGCCACATGGGTCTACGGCCTGCCAGGCGCGCAGGGCGAGGCACTGGCGCGTCGTGAGGCGTTGCGCGCACAGGGCGTTCAGTTGTCCGAATTGGCAAGATCGGTAACTGACGATGCGGGCGCTGGTGGTCTGGATCTGGGCGCCTTGATGTCAGACCTTGCGCGACGGGGCATCAATGAATTGCACGTCGAAGCCGGGGCGCGCCTCAATGCAGCCTTGCTGCAAGGCAACTGGGTGGACGAGTTGCTGGTGTATGTCGCGCCCAAGCTGATCGGCCCGGGGCGTCCCATGGCCGACCTGCCCCCCCTGCATGAGGTGGGCGCCGCCTTGGCTTGGCGGACACAGGCGGTGCGGCAGTTGGGCGATGATCTCTGTCTCGTCCTGCGCCATCCGCACGCCACCCCTTTGCATACATGACCCTCAATGTGCCGCTCACACCCATGCAACAGCGGGTGTGGTTCGTGGAAGCCAGCAGTCCCGGTCGCCCCGATTTCAATGTCTGCAGTGCGCAGCGTCTGCGCGGTCCCATCGATGTGGCGGCCTTGCAGCGCGCCTTCCACGCCGTGGCCACCGAGCAGGGCGCCTTGCGGCTGCGCTTCTTCACCGACGAGCTGGGCGAAGTCCGGCAGACCTTGTCCGGTGAGGTGCCCGCGCTGCTGATCGAGCCAGCGCAGGGCTTGAGCGAAACGCAGCTGATGTCGCGCCTGACCGCGATCAGGCAGCTGCCTTTTGATCTCTCGGAAGGGCCCTTGTGCCGCGCCCATCTGCTGGTGCGTAGTGAAGACGAAGCCGTCTTCATCTTCGTGGGCCATCACCTGATCTGCGATGGCTGGTCGATGATGGTGCTGGCGCAGGCGATGGCCCGGCATGTGGGTGCCGAGGGGCAGGGCGATGCGGCCGCAGTGGTGCCGCCGGTCGATGCCTATCTGGGCTTTGCCAACGATCAGCATGCCTGGTTGCTGAGTGAGCAGGCAGGCATGGAAATGGACCATTGGGCCGCGCGCCTGACACCCCTGCCTGCGCCGCTCGCATGGGGGCTGCGTTCAGCGTGGCTTGCCAAGTCGGCGCCTGAGCAGGGCTTGGCGGGCGCGGCCACCGATGGGCATGGCGGCGATGTCGGCGAGCTTGGCGATGGTGCTCCGGTCGCGCGCATCCAGGTGCCGCTGCCTGCCAGCGCATTGAGCCGCCTGCGGTCGCTGGCGCGCTCGCTGGATGTCAGCATGTTCTCGGTGATGCTGGCCGCGTATGGGCTGGTGATCGGGCGTTCGGTGGGGCAGCGCGACCTGGCGATCGGTGTGCCGGTCAAGGGTCGGAGCGCGGCACATCTGGATGGGGTGATCGGTTTTTTTGCCAACACCCTGCCTGTGCGCCTGAGCTGGGAGTCCGATGCGAGCTTCGCCGATCTGGCGCGTCATGCCAGTGGCCGCATCAAGGAGGCCATGGCCCATGCGGGTCTGCCCTTCGAGCGCCTCATCCAGCGTTTGCCCATCCAGCGCGAGGCCGGGCGGCATCCGGTCTACCAGGCGCAGTTCTCGTATGTGGACCTGCGCCGTCGCGCCGATCAATGGGGAGCGATGCGCCGCTCGGCCATCAGCGTGCCCACCTTTGGCGGCGCCGAAGACCTGTCCCTGCTGTTGATCGAGCGTGCGGAGGACAGCCTGCTCGAATGGTGCGTGCGCACCGATATGCTGCCAGAGGAACTGGCGCGCCGTCTGGTCCGGCGCTTCCTGGTCGTGCTGGATGCCGTGTGCCGGCCGGATGCGGCGAGCCGGCCCGCGTCTCAACTGGCGTGGCTGGATGAGGACGAAAGCCAGGCGCTGGCGCAGTGGTCGAGCGGCCCGCAGCGGCAGTGGCCCGATGCCTGTGTCTGGGACCTGCTTCGGCGTGCGCCCGGGGATGAGCAGGCGCCGGCCTTGTGGGGCGAGCAGGGGTGGCTGAGCTGCGAAGCCCTGTTCCAAAGCGCCATGCGCATGGCCACGCGTTTGGCCGCGCATGGCCTTCAGCCCGGCATGCGCGTGGGCCTGTTGTTGCCCCAGGGGCCTTGGGTGACGCAGGCCATCCTGGCCGTGTGGGCCTGTGGTGCCGCCTATGTGCCGATGGACCCTTCGCACCCTGTCGAGCGGCTGCGTCAGGTCATGGCCGATGCGGATTGCAGCCTGCTGATCAGCGATGGTGTCACCGCGGAGGGTGAGGCCGCTGATGGTGGGAAGGACAGGGTGACATCGTTGCTTGCCGGTTTGCCCGCATCACCGCCTTGGCTGGACGTGAGGGCACTGCTGGCTGAGCAGCCTGGGGATCCCGAGCCGGCCTTCACGCCTTGGCCGGGCCGGGCCGAGGATGTGGCCTACATCATGTTCACGTCCGGCTCCACCGGCCGGCCCAAGGGCGTGGTGGTCACGCAAGGCGCGCTGGTCAATCTGCTGGCTTCCTTGCATGAGACGCTGGGGGTGGGCCCCGGCGACCGCTGGCTGGCGGTGACCACCCCGGCCTTCGACATCGCCCTGCTGGAGTCCTTCTTGCCGCTGGTGTCCGGCGCTGCGCTGGCCTGGGCCGACTCGCGGGAAGCGCAGGACGGCGCGGCCTTGGCGTCCCTGATCCATCGCCACGGCATCACCTGTCTTCAGGGCGCGCCCGCCACCTGGGCCTTGCTGTGCGCGCAGCCAGACGCCTCTTGGCCGCAGCAGGCCTTGTCTTCGGATGGACCAGGGCGCTTCCTGGCCCTGGTCGGCGGGGAGGCGCTGCCTCCGCCGCTGGCGCGGGACATGCTGAGGCGCGGCCTGGTGGTCTGGAACATGTATGGGCCGACCGAGACGACCGTGTGGTCGACCTGCATGCGCATCACGGCGGCATCCGTCGCCGCTGGCATCCCGGTGGGGCGGCCCATCGCCAACACCTGGATCGGCGTGCTGGACGAAGATGGCCAGCCATGCCCGCCTGGGGTTCGGGGCCACATTCACATCGGCGGGGCGGGTGTGGCGCGCGGTTACTGGCAGCGCGATGAGCTGCAGGCCTTGCGCTTTCTCAGCCTGCCGGATGCGCAGGGCGGCCCGCGCATGCGCGTGTTCGCGGTGGGTGACCTGGGGATGTGGGATGCGCAGGGGCGCTTGCATTGCCTGGGGCGCCTGGACAGGCAGATCAAGTGGCGGGGCTTTCGGATCGAGCCGGGCGACGTGGAGGCGGTCTTGACGCGCCTGACCGGCTGCCACGCTGCGGTGGTCAAGCTGGTCGAGACCTCGGGTGGGCCACGCTTGGCGGCCTTCTTGGAGGGGGCCTTGGAGGGCGCTTTTGGGGATGGCTCCGACG
>CAYPUS010000051.1:12066-12857 GCA_964413815.1 uncultured Aquabacterium sp.
TCGAGGATCGGGCCCTGCTCGATGTGCAGTTCGACGAAGGCATGCGGCGCCGCTTGCGCGAGCGCCTGTCCGCCGAATTGCCCGCCTACATGGTGCCCACGCATGTCATGCCACTGCCATTGGGCATGCCCCGTCTGCCCAACGGCAAGATCGATCACCATGCCCTGGATGCACGGCTGCTCACGGCGCGCCCCCAGGCGCAGGATGTGGGTCGGGCGGCGCCCCGATCCGCGGTCGGCCAGGCCCTGTGGGCGGTGTGGCGTGAAGTCCTGCACACCGAGGACATCCGGCCCGCCGACAATTTTTTCGATCTGGGCGGGCATTCCTTGCTGGCGCTCAAGGCCGACAACCTGATGGCCCAGCGCCTAGGGGTGCAGGTCGGACCGCAGAAATACGTCTTTGAAAATTTTCAGCAGCTGACAAACAGCTACGAAGCGGTCATGGAGGCGATGGCCGGCCGCGCGGCGCCCACCCCGCCGGGCGAGGCTCGCGCCCTGGGCAGATTGCGCCGCGGGCTGCGCGGCGTGCTGGCCTGGCACAAATCGGGGTTGTGACAGACCTCGCCTTTCACAAGCCCCCGGTGCTGTCAAGCTGGGTTCTCCCGCCTACAATCGCCGGATGCCCATTTCACCCATCCCCGAACTGATCGCTGAACTCGCTGCCGGCCGCATGGTCATCCTGGTCGACGAAGAAGACCGCGAGAACGAGGGCGACCTGATCCTGGCTTCCGATCACGTCACGCCCGAAGCGATCAACTTCATGGCCAAGTTCGGCCGTGGCCTGATCTGCCT
>CAYPUS010000052.1:0-12811 GCA_964413815.1 uncultured Aquabacterium sp.
CCTACGAAGGCACGCACGATGTGCATGCGCTGATCCTGGGGCGCGCGCAGACGGGGATTCAGGCGTTCTTCTGAGTTCGCTGGCTTGATTGGCCTGCTGGGTTTGGGGGGCAGGGGCGCCCCCATCGTCCGGAAACTGGGCGTGATTTGCCGTTCTTATCAGCGTTGCGCGGCGCGGGGGCGGTGAGACCATGTTTTCGGACGCGCTTGCTGCTGGCGGTATCGGCAAGCTGGTGAGCGCGGTTCGCGAACCCAACCCACCCGCTTCAGCGCCAAACAAGATGTCGACATCCACACGGCCGCCCCGCGCAGCCCAGGCCTTGGTTTCCTTCATCGTCGGCCTGCTCTGCGTGAGCTTGCAGCTGAGCCCGCTGCCGGCCCGGGCCCAGCAGCCCCCCAGCCTCTCGCCGGTCCTCAAGCAGATCCTCAGTGGCCTGCCCATCGGCGAAGCCCAGGACCAGATCAAACAGATGGCCTCGGCGCTGAAGCAGACGGCCTGCGGCGGCGGGCTGACCGGCTGCTACATGGCGCAGTCGGGGCCACTGCAGCTGTACCTCTTCTCCACCAAGCCCAGCGAGCAGACCGTGCTGCTCCTGCTGGACAAGAAGATGATGATGCCCTCGCTGCTGAAGGCCAATGTGCAGCAGCTCTTCGGCGGCACCGGCCTCACCTCGCCGATCCTCTCGATTTCCACCGTCGACTACACGCTCAACCAGTCCGGCATGCCGCCAGCACTGAAGAAGGTGGTGGCGGACAAGTACTTCAACATGGCCTCGCTGGCGTTCGCCGCCGGCGTGCAGATGGTTGCGCGTGCCGATCTGGGCGGGGCGATGAAGCTGCTGATGCAGCGCGAAGGCATCGACATCTCCAAGCTCATCATGCGTGGCGCCGTGGTGATGCCGATCAGCGACCTGATCGGTGGTGCCAGCGCCGGTGTCGGCGTGGCCAGCGAGGTGGCCCACGGCGAATCGATGAAGAAGGCGGGCCTGGAGGCACTGCAGCCCGAGACCTTCGTGGAGCTGATGTTTCCGCCGGGCGCCGACGTGCGCTTCACGCTGCCCAAGCTGATCCTGCGCGACACCACCTTCTTCCTGAACAACAGCCTGATCTTCGGCTACAAGGGCAACGCCACCTTCGAAGGCGTCGAGAACAAGAAGGTGCTGCTGCAGTTCCAGACGCCGCTGTCGCCGCTGGGCACGATGGACCTGCTGGACTTCTCGTTCCGCATGGCCACGCCGCCGTCGCTGACGCTGGAGGACTACGCGAAGATGATGGTCGCGATGGCCTCGCCCGACCCGCGCCTGGCCAAGTACGGCGGCGGCTTCATCAAGGACATCGAGTCGATCAAGAAGCCGCTGCTGATGGCGGTCAAGCCGCTGTCGGTGTTCCAGGTGCGCAACCCGGTGCCGCAACCCGACTACAGGCTCGGCGATCCGGCGTATCCGTTTCCCAGCGACGACAAGGCCTTCAACATCGCACTGCTGGGGCCCACGGCCCAAGGCGGGCCGCTGCTCGTGGCCAAGGGCAGTGCCTTCATCCTGGGCCAGAAGCTGGGCTGGATCGACGTGCAGGCCGACGTGAAGGGCTTCGACGGCATCGCCGTGGAAGACCTCAGCTTGAAGCTCGGGCCTCTGGGCAAGGTGACGGTGCAGAAGATCGTCGCCCAGGCCAAGATCGACCGCGGCACGCAGATGGTTCGGCTCAAGGGCAACTACTACGGCCAGGTGGTCGAGGCCATCCTCGACGGCGACCTGCTGACGCTGAACGTGCCGGCCAACTGCGTGAACCCGTTCGAGATCAAGGCCAAGCTCGGCTTCACGCCCAGCACCAACATCGCCGACGTTTTCGACGCGCAGGGCGGTGTGAACGTCGACCCCACCAAGATTGCCGGTTGCGTGGGCAAGGAGCTGGAAGCGGCACTGCGCAAGATCAGCAACGAGTACAAGCACCTGGCCGGTTATTCGGCCAAGGAAGCCAACCAGGCACTGAGCCAGATGTCGGGCACGGCCGAGTACGCGGCCGCCCAGGCGCAGAAGCAGGCCGAGGCCGCCGCTGCCGAAGCCGCGCGCCAGGCCGAGGCGGCGCGCCAGGCCTACGAAACCACCAAGAACGCGGCGCGTGAGGCGGCCAACAAGTCGACCAAGGCCGCCGCCAACGCCTTCAGGGACGCCGGCAACGCCTTCAAGCGCCTGGGCAAGCGCCAGAAGCACAAGAAGGGCCCGGACCCCAGGTTCGCCGCGTCGGTGTTCGACTGGGACTACTTCTACGACGCCCGCCCCGATGTCGTGGCCGCGAAGGTCGACCTCGCCGAGCACTGGCGCGACCTCGCCTTCCAGGGTGGCGGCCGTGGCAGCCTGGAGTTCCACACGCAGTACTACTGGAACCGCTACACCGACGTGCAGGCCGAGTGCAAGAAGAATGATCACAACTGCACGCTGCAGCACTGGCTGGACTGGGGCATCAAACAAGGCCGCCAGGGCAGCCCTGACGTCAGCATCCACGCGCTGATGAACCGCTACTCCGACCTGCCAAAGGTCTTCGGCATCGAAGGCTACGAAGACCTGATGGAGTGGTGGCTCAACGAGGCCGGCGAGGCCCGCAGCGCCAAACCCGACAGCAGCTACGCCGGCCCGGTCTCGGGCCCGAGAGTCGCCGGCGGCCCCGGCGGCAGCGCGTGGACCGACCGCGACCTGTGCCGCGACGGCTACGTCGACGGCGTCCGCGTCAAGTGGGGCAAGACGCTGTACTGGGTGCAGTTCCGCTACGGCAGCCGCGGCTGGGGCGAACCCCATGGCAATCTCAGCTCCAAGACCGCCTATGGCGAGGTGACGCTGCCGGCCGGCGAGTACTTCACGCGGGTCGAATTCCGCAGCGGCAGCCGGGTCGACCAGGTGACGTTCATCAGCAACACCGGCCGCGTCGTCGGCCCCTTCGGAGGTGGCGGCGGCAGCGCCTACAGCTTCACCGTGACACCCAACGAGAAGCTGGGCTGCATGGCCGGCCGCCAGGGCGCGGACCTCGACCAGCTCCTGTTCAGCTCCACCGGGCCGCGCTGAGGGGGCAACTGCGATGCACAAGATGTCCACTGTTCTCCGTCGTGCCAGCGCCATCGCGCTGGCGGTCGCAGCACTTGGCGTGAGCGCGCCGGCCTGGTCGCAGGCGCGGTCTTTCGTCGAGATGATGAAGGGCCAGGAACTGGTGCCGCCGGGCAAGCCCGAGTCGGAACTGCTGGCCAAGGTGGCCACCGCCGTCGCGCACCTGCGGAACATGGACCTGCCTCGGGCGCAGGCCGCCATCAACGAGGCACTGCAGCTCGACGCACGCAACCCGCATCTGCATCTGCTCAACGGTTTTGTCTATCACCTGCAGGCCAAGCAGGGCGACACCCAGAAGGCCGAGATCGCGATCGAGGGCTACCAGCAGGCGCTGCGCATCGACCCCTCGAACTGGATCGCGCTCGAGTTCCTGGGCCTGGCCCACATGGACCTGAAACAGTTCGCGCAGGCCAAGAAGCAGTTTGCCGACGTGCTGATGATGACGCCGGACAGCACCGTCTCGATCGAGGGGCTGATGGTCTCGGCCTACCTCACCGGCGACGCCAACACCGCCTGTGCGATGGCCGAGCAGCTGCGCCGGCTCGCGGCCCCGCCGAACCCGGAGTTCGTGCGTTCCAGCATCGCGGTGTATGCCTCATGCGGCAAGTTCGAGCAGGCCGAACGCATGCGCGAGCAGCTCGCGCAACGCGGCCAGACGGTCGAGCTCGAACGCACCGATCGGCGCCTGGCGCAGTGGCGAAGCTTCTACCAACGCCAGGACGGCGCCGCAAGGATGCTGCCCGCGGTGCTGACGGGCGACGCCCAGACAGCTCGGCCTTTGCAGCTGGCGCAGGCCTTCACGCCGCCGAAGCTCACCCCGCGGCCGGCACCGCTTGAAGTCGACGACGCGGCTTCCTCGACGACCGCTACCACCGCACCTTCCCCAGCGTCCGACCCATCCGCCACAGCGGCAGCGGCACCTTCCCCTTCCGGCAGCGAGGCCAGCGGCCCGCGCATGCTGCTGATCGACGTGGTGCTGCTGTCGATGCAGGAACTGGTGTCGACATCCAAGGGCGTGAACCTGCTGAATGCGCTGACCTTGCAACTCGGTTCCGTGGCCGGCAATCTGCCGGCGTTTTCGCGCAGCGTCACGTCCACCACCGTCGGCGATGCCGCGCCGTCCACCACCACCGCGATCACGCGGGCGGTGACGGTGCCGGCGCTGGCGTACTCGCTGAACATCGCCAACGCCAACAACGCGGTCAACGAGGTGCTGGCGCGGCCGACGCTGGCGGCCATCGAAGGCCTGCCCTCGGAGTTCTTCTCCGGCACCAACCTCAGCGCCGGCGTGGTGTCGACCAGCCAGCAAGGCGGCACGACCTTGGTGCCGCTGGACAAACGCTTCGGCATCAGGCTCGCGGTGACGCCGCAGTTCCTGCCGCAAGGCCAGGTGCAGTTGAAGGTGGAGGCCCAGCGCACCGCGCTGAACGCCAGCTCGGACAACCCGCGTGTGGCCTACCAGATCGAGATCGGCGAGACCACGGCCAACGCCAACGTCGTGATGCGGCTGGGCGAAACGCTGGTGCTCAGCGGCCTGAGCGAAAAGTCGTCCTCGACCACACGGGACGGGGTGCCCGGCCTGCAGGACGTGCCGGTGCTGCAGTACCTGTTCTCGAACAAGCGCACCAACGACATGCAACGCTCGGTGCTGATCCTGGTGACGCCGCGGGCACCGGCCCAGGTGGCCCAAGCGCAGGGCGGCGCCGACACGACGGCCGAAAGCATGAAGGCGCTGCGCGAGAAGTTCGGCCTCTCGGCCAGCGTGCCTTCGAACGTGGAGGCCATCATGAACCAGATGAAGCCCAACGAATTCTTCCGCGAGTTCCGTCAGGGCGACGTGGCGATGGAGCGCTGGGACCGCGTGCGCTCCACCGGCGACCGCCTGCGCGAGGCCTTGAGCTTCCTGTACTACTGAGGCCCCGGGCCGAAACGCTGTCGGGTGCAGCCAACCACAAATGCCGCCCCGCGCCACATCATCAAGCTGATGGTGGCGCTCACGCAGCCTCACCCAAGGACACCATCTGCGCCCCGGCCAGCGGCACCTGCGGCTTCCTGGTGAGTGCTGGCGAATACCTGCGCGCCTTCAAGTGCGTGACGAGGAGCGACTGAACAAACGATACAAAAGCTCGCCGGTGGCTCAGCAGGGTCTATGCCCAATATTTCCAAGGCCAAACTACTCGGGATAAAGATCGAGTTGCCGCCCGTTTCCGACCAAGAAAAATTCGCTTCACGCGTTCAGGCAGTTGGAGCAAAAATCTGTGTGTCGAGCCGCAATAGTCGAGGCAGATACGCTATTCGCCTCCCTTCAGCACCGCGCCTTCCGCGGCGAACGCTGCCCCTGCAGCAGCCCCGCCCCCCCTCCGGCCCCTGTGCGGCCAAGCCCCAGCGCGGTGAACGGTGCGGGCCGCACCTGTGGCCAAAACCAGAAAGCAGCGACACGCCAGCTGAGGCATGTCGCTGACAACGACCAGCCTTCCGAGCGGTTCCCGGCAGCGCAGTTTGCGGATAATGTGCAGGCGGTTCACCACGACCCGCGCACGGCCTTCTTGCGTGTCTTGGCCGCAGGCTTCGTCGCGTCTTTCAGCTGGGCAGCGGGCGTGGCTTGCGCATCGTCCAGCGCCACCGATGCGGCCAGGCTGCGGAAGTTGAGCGTGGGCAGCAGCATCTGGCCGTGCACACCCCGGCTGGTCAGCATGCACACCATATCGCGCGCCACGCCATACATCAACGACACGCCGTTGACCACGGCCAGTTGCTTGCGCTCCAGCAGGGTCTTGGCGCCATGCATGCGCACCACGCCTTGCAGCACCAGTTGGCCCCAGTAGGGCGTGGCGTTGGGCTGCTTGGGCTCAAAGCCCACCACCAGGCGAATGGCGTAGTCACACCAGTCCTTGTCTCCCCCCAAGTCTTGCACGGCCGTCTCTGACGACATCTCCATGCCCGTGGGGTTGAACACGAAAGAAGGGTCGCGCTGGCTGTTGTCGAAATCGGGCACCGCCACCACGTTGACAGATTCGAAGCAGCACTGCAGCAATTGCAAGGCACTAGGCTGCATGGGCCCACTCCAGGTCTTGTTCCGGGGCTTCCAGGGTGTCTTGTCGCCAGGTGTGCAGCGTGGCTGCTGCCGCCCATGACTGCGCACAGACCACCTTGGGCTTGGCTTCTTGGCCAGCAGCCTTCAAGTGCATCACCCTGCTGCCACCGGCCAGTTGCATGAGCGTGCCGCGCTCCCAGGCCTGGGGTACGCGCCGCTCATCTTGCTTGCGAAACACCACATCAAAGGTGTGGCCCAAGGCCTGGGCTACGGCAAACACGGTTTCGATGGTCAGGTTGCCTTCACCCGACAACACTTGCGTCACGCGGGCGCGCGACCAGCCCAGCCGCTTGGCCAACTCGGCACGGCTGAGGCCCGCTTGCGTGAGCAGCACGGTCAGGTCAGCGGCCACCGCCACCTTGGCCACATCGGCGGGGAGTTCGGGCGCATCGGCCAGCAGATCGGCAAACAACGGTTGTCGTGACATGGCGTTCTCCAAAGAGCTTGTTATTGTGAGCTTACCCAGGTCACCCGGTTGTTCCGGCGGGCGCTGAGGTAGCGGTCTACGGCTTGTTCGGCTGCGTTCTTTTCGGCTTCGCTGAGCTGGTCTTTGCGCTTGCTCAGGGTGCCGCACAGCAGCACGATCTTGTCGTCGGCGTAATAGAACAGGATGCGGATGTCGCCCCGGCGGTAACGCCAAATCTTCTCGTCTTGGCCAGACACGGCGCTGTGGAAAGAGTGCGTTTCATGCAGGGCCTTTTTATCAAACGACTTGGTGAACGGCGGCCCGCTTTGCGCCACCTTCACCAGAAACTCAAGGCCAAGCATGGCCTTGTGCCGATCCGGTTTGCTACCCAAGGCTTGGATCTGCGCCACAACGTCTGCCGTGCGGGCGTCGTTCTGCGCGCAGGCCGAAGACACCTTGAAACGGTGGGGGCTGAGCGGCACTGCTGCGCCGTCCCCATCGTCTGTGAAGTCCTCCGGCCTGATCTCGGTCAGGTAGTAAACATCGTGTTTAGTCATAGCTTAACCGAATGGTTCACGCGTGTGCAGGGATAACCGCGTGAAAAGCGTGACATTCCCCCTGAATGTGTGTGCCGCTGACGACGGGCTCGTTGGCCTGCAGCAGGTTGGCATCATGTTAAGCCACACGCATCACCTCCATCACTCTAAGTTGTTGCATTCATTGGCTTTTTTCAGACTCCCCCACCGAGGTCCAACTACGTAACGACATCGCCCAGATGCCTGCACGAGCAAGGTGCTGGCAAGCTCATCTCATGGGACAGAAGAAGGTCGTTTACACAGACTTCGAAGATGAACTGAGAGAGCCCCCTGTCATCGACCTGCCGCAGGTGACGGCAGGGGTGAACATGAACAAGTTCAAGGAGAAGGCGCGCGCCTTCCTGAGGGCCCATGAAGCGCATTTGTCCCTGCAGAGCAGCCGCTGACCGCGACGGAGCTGGATGCGCTGGAGAAGATGCTGCTGGAGGCTGGCGGCACACCTGCACTCATCACCGAAGCCAAGGCTCAATGCCATGGCCTGGGCTTATTCGTGCGCACGCTGGTCGGGCTGGACCATGAGGCCGCCATGCAGGGCCTTCAGCGAGTTTATCAACGGCGCCACCGCCACCCCGAACCAGATTGAATTCATCAACCTTGTGGTGCAGGAACTGACCCAGACAGGTGTCATGGAGCCGGGACGGTTGTTCGAGTCACCGTTTACCGATGTGAATGCGTAAGGGCCAGGATCTCGGCCGCATGCTCAAGCTCGTTGTGGAGTCCACCTCCGGCGCCTCTTACATGCTGCAGATGAACAAGCCCTTCGGCCTGTATCACTTCTGGCACAAGGCTGCGGATGGCACATCCATCCTGTGCGCCAAAGAGATCGGCTGAGCGCCGGGCCGCCCCTCAATCCGCCGGGAACACCAGCTTGTCGGCCAGCTCCCGCAGCTTGGGGTTCTTGGCGTACACCTTGTCCATGTCGCGGTACTCGGGCTTGGCCACATGCTGGCGCAGCTTCTCCAGACATTGACGGGGCAAGGTGGTGACGACGAAGTTGGCGATGCGCAGCGGGATCCAGCCGCCGGGGTCGCCGTGGCCTTCCATCTGCACCTCGGTCTTGCCGGCAGGCAGCGGGCGCAAGGTCCATGAGGAACGCATGCGGGGCATGCGCACATGGCCGGCTTGTGGCGGCATCAGCCCGTCCTGGCTCTGTGCGTCGATGTGGATGGCCAGTGTGCTGGGATCTTGCCGCACGAGCACATGCGCCACCACGTCGCGCGGGCTCATCGGCCAGATGCCATCGATGGCCATGTACATGTGCGAATCAAAGCCGTAGGCGCCACGCAGGAAGCGCGCTTCGCGCAGCAGGAAGAACCACTCGTGCATGGTCGTCACATCGGCCAGCGTGGCGGCCACTTGCGACATGGGCGCATCGATCTGCATCACGCCTTTGAAGTCGCGCAGCGGCTGGCCGGCGATGTGGCGCGTGTAGATCGCAATGCCGTTGTGGGTGCCTTGGTGCTGCCATGGCACGTCGCTGGCCTGCGCGTTGGCCCATGGGTACAGGGCGAGCATCAGGGCCGCTTGGGCGGCCAGCCGGGGCAGTTGTGCTTGCATGGCGCCACTATGGCGCGCGGTGGCATCGCCGGCGGTGCAGGTTTTCCCGTCCCGCACCAGCGGCTTGGCCCGACGCGCTTATGCTCGCGCCATGCCTGCCAGCAAAACCCTCCTCATCGTCTACCACTCCATGACCGGCGGCACGCGGCAGATGGCCGAGGCCGCCTACCAAGGCGCGGGCAGCCAGGGCATCACCGTGCGCCTGCTGCATGCCAGCCAAGCCGGCCCGGACGATGTGCTCGCCGCCGATGGCTACATCTTCGCCACGCCCGAGAACCTGGCGGCCATCAGCGGCCAACTCAAGGACTTCTTCGACCGCTGCTACTACGCCGCGCTCGACCGCATCAATGGCCGGCCTTATGCCACGCTGATCTGCGCGGGCAGCGACGGCCAGAACGCCGACCGACAGATCGCGCGCATCGCCACGGGCTGGCGGCTCAAGGCCGTGGCCGAGACCTTGATCGTCTGCACGCATGCGCAGACACCCGAGGCCATCCTGGCGCCCAAGCACATTGGGGCGGCGGACATCGAAGCCTGCAAGGCGCTGGGCGAGGCCATGGCGGCCGGACTGGCCATGGGGGTCTTCTGAAGCATGCCGACGCAGTTAGAGTCGGGCATTGACCAGACTGACCGCCATGCCATGACGATCCACGTGACTGCTGTGAGATGCGCCCTTCCTGCACTGCTGTGCCTGAGCATGCCGGCCATTGCGCAGACCCCGCCCGACATCAAGAGCTGCCTGGGCATCGACGATGACGCGGCACGCCTGGCCTGCTATGACCAGAAAGCCGGACGCGAGGCGATGATGACGCTGCCGCCTTCGCCCGCCGTCCAGCTCACCCCCGAGGTCAAGGCCTCGCCCGATGCGGACAGCCTGACTTCGCGCTATTGGGAACTCAGCCAGGCGGACAAGCGGGGCACGTTCAACTACACGTCCTACCTGCCCAACTACTTCCTGCCGCTGCGGGGCATGCGCTCGCTCAACCGCGCACCCGAGAGCCCGACCCGCGGCCCCGCCCAGGACCTGCCCCGCTACCAGCGCGGCGAGACCAAGATCCAGCTGTCGCTGCGCAGCAAGCTCGTCGAAAACGCGCTGTTGCCCGGCGCCGACCTGTGGATGGCCTACACGCAGCAGTCCATGTGGCAGCTGTGGAACAGCTCGCAATCGGCGCCGTTTCGCAACACCGACTTCCAGCCCGAAGTCATCTACGTCGTGCCCACGCGCGACGCCTGGCGCGGCCTGCCCCTGGATTGGCGCTGGATGATGACCCAGGTGGGCGTCGTGCACCAGTCCAACGGCCAGTCGGGCGCGCTCTCGCGCAGCTGGAACCGCGTGTATGGCACGGTGGGCATCGAACGCGGCGACGTCGCGGCTACACTGCGCCTGGAACAGCGCATCGAGTTCGAGGCCGCCCGCACGGATGACAACCCCGACATCGTCGACCGCCTGGGCCGCATCGAAGCCCAGTTGAACTGGTCGCCGGGCCGCTCGACCGCCGCCCTGCGTTGGCGTCCGTCCTTCACCGGCGATGGCCTGGTGCAACTGGACTGGACCTACCCCGTCTACAACGACCGCCCGGATGGCCTGCGCTGGTATCTGCAGTTCTTCCATGGTTACGGCGAGACCCTTCTGGATTACAACTTCAAGCAGACCAGCCTCGGTTTCGGGCTGACCATCTTCAAGTTCTGATCTCCTGCCCACCTCCAACCCTCGCGAAGGCCCCCATGACACGTCGCACATCCAATGAAGTGGTGCTGATCACCGGATGCAGCTCCGGGATCGGCAAGGCGCTGGCCCTGGCGTTCCATCGCCAGGGACACACGGTATGCGCCACCGCCCGCCGGCCCGAAATGCTCAACGACCTGGGCAAGCACGGCATCCTGTGCCTGCCTTTGGACGTGACGCAGCCCGAGGCCATCGACGCCCTGCTGGCCGAACTGCAGCGCCGGGAGCTGAAGGTGGCCATGCTGGTGAACAACGCCGGCTATGGCGCCATGGGCCCGCTGCTGGACGTGCCGGCCGCCGAATGGCAGCGTCAGTTCGATGTGAATGTCTTCGCGCCCATGGCGCTGACACGCGCGGTGTTGCCCGGCATGATCGCCCGGGGCCGCGGCACCATCGTCAACATCAGCAGCGTCTCGGGCGTGCTGGTCACGCCTTTCGCGGGTCCGTACTGCGCCAGCAAGGCGGCCTTCAATGCCTTGTCCGATGCGCTGCGCATGGAAGTCGGCCCATTGGGCATCCGCGTCGTGACGGTGCAGCCCGGCGGCATCCGCTCCGGCTTTGGCCAGTCGGCCACCAACCAGGTCAGCCTGGCGCCCGATTCACCTTACCAGGCGGTGCGCGAAGGCGTGATGGCCCGCGCCAACGAGAGCCAGAGCAAGGCCATGCCCGCCGAGGTCTTCGCCGCCTTGCTGGTGGCGCAGTTAGCCCACCCGGACTGCCCTGTCGTGCTGCGTCTGGGCGAAAAAAGCCGCCTGCTGCCCTTGCTCAAGCGATGGCTGCCCGCGCGCGTGCTCGACCGCATCCTGCGCAAGCGTTTCCAGCTCGACAAGCTGACGCCGCGCGGGCAATGACGCCCATTTAATGGATCTGTGCGGAGCCCGCACCGCCCTCGAAGTCCATCAGCAGGCTGGCCAGTTCCAACGCGCGCCACAGATGCGCGGGCATCTGCATGATCTTGTCCGGCGTCTTCGAGTGACTGCACCAGGCGCCGATCTCGTGGTGCTGCTCGGGCGTCAGCAGGTTCAGGGAGAGCATCTCGTCCAGTAACTGCATGGAGTCCTCCTCGGCTCGGCCGGCATGAACGGCATTCGTTCAGGCACTGTGCCCCACTATGGCACAGCGCCGTCCCCGCATACCTGGGAACTACGAGCAAAGAACGGGCCACTCGTCTGCCAGAGGCGTTCTTGAAGGCATATGTCCCGCTTTCTGTCAATTGGCCGAAGCAGCGCGACATTTGCACGGCTGCCTGAGGGGCAGTCCTGTGCTGCAAACGGGGCCGCGTGACGATAATGAGGTGTGCCACCCATCGGACGCCTTTATCGCGACGCCCTGGGGCGGCCTGATGTGGGCGACAACGCCGCTCAGGCTGTCGACCCGGACTCACCTGATGCCATCCTGAACGCGGGGCACTACGCTTTGCGCTTTCCGCCTTTGCATGAGGCGGCCTTCCATGCGGCCACCCTCGGGCAGCGTCGCAGGTTGCTGATGGCATGCGGCATCCTGGGCGGCCCCAGCGTGGTGATCGGCAGCGCCAATGTGCACCGGCTGATGCCCGAGCTCGGGGCCGAGGTCTGGATCTGCATCCTCCTTTGGATGCTCATCTCCGGCGTCGGGCTGACCATGGTTTGGTTCACTCCGGCACGCAAGCGCAAGCACTGGCATGGCGAGGCACTGACCACGCTCATGGCCACGCTCATCGGCCTGCTGACGATCTGGATGCCCACCGTCAGCCGCAGCGACGCGGCCTTCACGCACTCGGCCATGGCCGCGCTGCCGGTCATGTACCTGTGCATCGCGGCGCGCCAGCGCTTTTACTGGGCGCTGAGCAGCTCTGTCCTGCTGATGCTGTGCTACGCCCTCTTCGTCAAGGGCTACACGCCGCATCAGCAGGTGCTCGCCGCCGGCAACCTCCGGCTGATGGCCTTGTGCTGCGTGCTCGCGCTGGCGGCGAACTACGCCTTCGAGTACCGCGAGCGGCGCAACTGGCTGCTGCGCCAGGCCGAGCGTTCGCGCCACCGCACCCTGGCCGATGCCAGCCACCACCTGCGCGAGCTGAGCATCCAGGATCCCCTGACCGGGCTGGCCAACCGCCGGCACTTCGATGCCACGCTCCAGCAGGCCTGGTCCCAGGCGGCCACGAGCCAGCAAGCGCTGGCGGTGCTGCTCATCGACGTCGATTTCTTCAAGCCCTACAACGACACCCGTGGCCACCCGGCTGGCGACAGCTGCCTGATCCAGATCGCGCGGCTGCTGCGGGCCATCGCCCACACGAACGACGCGACCGCCGCGCGTCTGGGTGGCGAGGAGTTCGCCTTCCTGCTGCCTGCCCACACGCTGA
>CAYPUS010000053.1:0-6591 GCA_964413815.1 uncultured Aquabacterium sp.
CGAGCGCACGCGTGAGATCGGCATCCGCATGGCCACGGGCGCGCGGGAGGCCAACATCATGCAGCAGTTCCTGATCGAGGCTGTGGTGGTGTCGGTGCTGGGCGGCGCCATCGGTGTGCTGGGCGGCCTGGGGGTCGCCGCCATCGTGGCGGCCTTCGGCACGCCCACCCAATACGCCCTGGCGCCCATCGTGCTGGCCTTCGGCTGCGCGGTCTCGACGGGCCTGATCTTCGGTTACCTGCCTGCCAAGAAGGCCGCCCAGCTCGACCCGGTCGTCGCGCTGGCGGCGGAGTGAGACGACGATGAATGCGACAAGCAAAGCGGCGGTGAAGACAGTGCGCGCGGTGAGCGCGATGCTGGCCTTGGCATTGGTCGGTGGCTGCGCCAGCCGCACCGGATCTGAAACCGCCTTGAACATGGACATGCCGCAGGCCTATGGCGCGGCGCAGGGGGGCGCGCCTTCCGAATGGCCTGATGCGGCCTGGTGGCGCAGCTTCGATTCGACCGAGTTGAACCGCCTGATGGACCTGGCCATGGCCGGCAGCCCCGACGTGAAGATCGCCGTCGAGCGCGTGCGGCAGGCCGAAGCGGCCGTGCAGTCGGCCGGCGCCTCGCTGTTTCCCAGCCTGGGCGTGAGCGGGAGCACGGGCGGTCGGCGCAGTGATGGCCCCGGCGGGGCCGATGGGCAGACCAGCCACTCGACCAGCGCCGGCCTGAACATTTCTTATGAAGTGGACCTGTGGGGTCGCGTGGGTGCCGGCGTGCGCGCCGCCGAAGCCTCGCGCGATGGCAGCCGCTATGACCTCGAGACCGCGCGCCTGACGCTGGCCAGCGGCATCGCCAATGGCTACTTTCAATACATCGGCCTGATCGAGCGCCTGGACATCGCCAGGCAGAACCTGGCCCTGGCCGAGCGCCTGATGGCCATCGTCGAGGTGCGCGCGCGCCATGGCGCCGCTTCGGCGCTGGATGTCAGCCGCCAGCAGACCACCGTGCTGACGCAGCGCGCGGCCATCAAGCCGCTCGAAGCGCAAGCCCAGCAGGCACTGAACGCCCTGGCCGTGTTGGCCGGCCAGCCGCCGGAAGGCTTCGCGGTGGCCCGTGAGCCGGTGCTGGCCATGCGCGTGCCGCAGCCCGCCACCGGCATGCCTGGCACCTTGCTGACCCGCAGGCCCGATCTGGCCCGTGCCGAAGCCAGCTTGCGCGGCGCCGACGCCAGCGTTGACCAGGCCCGTGCGGCGCTGCTGCCCACGCTGCAGCTGTCGGCGGGCGGCACGCTGGCCACCAACGCACTGCTGTCGCTGGCCGATCCCACCCGGGGGCTGTCGCTCACCGGTGCCGTGGCGCAAAGCCTGTTCGATGGCGGCCGCCTGCGCAGCCAGGTCGAGAGCAGCGATGCACAACGTGTGCAGGCGCTGGAGAGTTACCGTAAGGCGGTGCTCACGGCCTTGAAGGAAGTCGAAGACGCGCTGGTCAACACCAGCCGCCAATCCGATCAGGAAACGGCGCAGACCGCGATCCACGAAGAGGCCCAGCGTTCGCTCAATCTGGCCGAGCGCCGCTACAAGGCCGGCGCCGACAGCCTCTCGACGGTGCTCGATGCACAGCGCACCTTCTACAGTGCGCAGGATCAACTGGCCCAGACACGCCTCGCGCGCCTGACCGCCGCGGTGGACCTCATCAAGTCTCTGGGCGGTGGCTGGCAGCGACCGGATGGGCAGAGCCTCGCTGCGTCTGGTGCCGCATCTGCATCTGAACCTCAGGCGACCGCCAAACCGGAGGCTGAACAGCCATGAGCACCCCCGCACCCTCGGCCAAGCGCGCTGTCTGGCTCAAGACCCTGCACCAGTGGCACTGGATCAGCTCGGCCCTGAGCCTGGTCGGCATGCTGCTGTTCGCCATCACGGGCATCACGCTCAACCACGCCAGCCAGATCGAAGCCAAGCCCGTCGTCACACAGCAGCAGGCCACCTTGCCAGATGAGCTGCTCGCACCCTTGAAGGTCTTCGCCGAGGCCGAGCCTCCGCCGGCCAAGGACGCGCATCTGCCAGAGAACGTGCAGGACTGGCTGGCCGAGCAGATGAAGGTGGCCACCGACGGCAAGGACGTCGAATGGTCGCCCGACGAGGTCTATGTGGCCTTGCCACGGCCTGGCGGCGACGCCTGGTTGCGCATCGGCCTGGAGGACGGCGCGGTGGAGTACGAGCGCACCGACCGCGGCTGGATCTCGTGGCTCAACGACCTGCACAAGGGGCGCCACACCGGTGCCGTGTGGTTCTGGTTCATCGATGTCTTCGCGGTGTGCTGCCTGGTCTTTTGCATCACCGGGCTTTTCATCCTCAAGTTCCACGCGGCCAACCGGCCCAGCACCTGGCCCATGGTCGGCTTCGGCCTGCTGCTGCCCGCCCTGATCGCCTTGCTGTTCATCCATTGAACCGTTGTCATCCATCCCACGATCGACTCGCCCTCTGAATCGCCATCTCTCTCAATTAGGAGCGCATATGAACATCCGCTATTCCCTGGCCATGACGGTGCCCTTGCTGGGCGCCGTCCCCGCACTGGCCGCCGAGCTGTCGGTCAAGATCGAGCTGCCGCAGCTGACCGTGGCCGAGTACCACAAGCCCTACGTCGCCATCTGGCTCGAGCGTCCCGACCAGACCTTCGTGGCCAACCTCAACGTGCTCTACGACCTCAAGAAGCGTGACAACGGCGGCACCAAGTGGCTCAAGGACATGCGCCAGTGGTGGCGCAAGAGCGGCCGCGAGCTGACGTTGCCCGTCGATGGCGTCTCCGGCGCCACCAAGGGCCCAGGCGCCCACACCTTCACCTACGCCGGCAACCAGGCGCCGCTGGACAAGCTGCCCGCCGGCAGCTACCAAGTGGTGATCGAAGCCTCCCGCGAAGCCGGGGGGCGCGAGGTCGTGCGCGTGCCGCTGCAATGGAACGGCAAGGCCGTGCAGCCCGCCTCCGCCAAGGGCCAGGAAGAAATCGGGACCGTGACGGTCTCCGTCAAGCCCTGATCCGCCCACCACATCAGACAAGGAGATCGACATGAACAAATTCTGCAAGTCCTCCCTGCTGTCGCTGCTGATCGCGGCCGCAGCCCTGCCGAGTGCGGCCCTGGCGCACCGCACTTTCCTCATCGCCTCGTCCGGCCACGTCGATGGCAAGGAGCCCTGGGTCACCTTCGATGCCGCGGTTGGCGAAGACCTGTTCGACTTCGGCGCCAACGCCGTCAAGCTCGATGGCCTGAGCATCACCGGCCCCGATGGCAAGAGCCTGAGTCCCGAGAACCCCTTCACTGGCAAACTGCGCAGCAGCTTCGACCTGAAGCTGGCTCAGGAAGGCACCTACCGCGTGGCCATCGTGAACGAGTCCGTCATGGGCAGCTACAAGATCGGCAACGAGATCAAGCGCGTGCGCGGCGGCACCGCCGAGTCCTTCGCCAAGGAAGTGCCCGCAGGGGCCACCGAGGTTCGCACCACCACCACGGTGGGCCGCCTGGAGACCTTCGTGACCTCGGGCAAGGGCAATGACACGGTCTTCAAGCCCACCAACGTCGGCCTGGAAATCCTGCCCCTGACCCATCCAAGCGACTTCCTCCCCGGCCAGCCGGCACGCTTCAAGCTGCTGCTCGATGGCAAGCCCCTGGCGGATCAGACGATCTCCGTGGTGCCGGGTGGCGTGCGTTTCCGAGGCGTGCTCAATGAGCAGACCGCCAAGACCGATGCCAAGGGCGAGTTCAGCGTGAAGTGGAACTTCGCGGCCCTGTATGCGCTGATGACGAGCTATCCGCCGCGTGCTGCAGGTGGCCCGCAGGGCGCAGGCCCTGGCGCTGCCCCGCAACAGCCGCCTCAGCCGCCGGCCAAGCGCTACACCTACACCGGCACCTTCGAAGTGCTGCCGGAGTAAAAGGCGCGCAGCCTGCTTCCCCTTCGCTTTCCTGTTCGACACCCGATCTTGTCCGAAGCCTCCGATCTCTCGCCCGGTCAGCCTGTACAGCCTGTTCAGACTGACGGGCGGCCCGTCCTCCTGCCCGCCGAGATCCATCTGTCCTCATGCCCGCCTGGCAGTGCCCTGCACCGCCTGGCCGGCACGTCGATGGGCACGAGCTGGTCGGTGCTGCTGGCCGCGCCCGCCGATGCCGTCGATGCGGCGCGGCAGGCGATCGATCGGGCGCTCAAGACGGTTGTCGAGCAGATGAGCCATTGGGAAGCAGACTCGCTTCTTTGCCGCTACAACCGCGCAGAGGCCGGCTCCCGGCATGCCTTGCCGCCTTCTTTCTGGACCGTGCTGAACGCGGCGCTGGAAGTGGCCGCGCTCAGCGATGGTGCCTATGACCCGGCCGCTGGCGCGCTCGTCGATGCCTGGGGCTTCGGCCCCCGCCAGCGTTTCGATGAGCCCGGCTTCCTGCCGCCCGATGCGCACACCATCGCCGCCTTGATGCAAGCTGGCCGGCCCAGCTGGCGCGACATCAGCTTGCTGCCCGACACCCGTGAGGCCATGCAGCCCGGCGGCGTCCGGCTCGATTTTTCCGCCATCGCCAAAGGCCATGCCGTCGATCTGATCTCGCAGGCGCTCATGGACCTGGGCATCCGCCACCACCTGGTCGAGGTGGGTGGTGAACTGCGGGGCGAAGGCACCAAGCTCGATCTCCAACCCTGGTGGGTGGCGTTGGAGTGGCCGGGCGAGCCCACGTCGGCGCCGCCCTTGATGGCCCTGCATGGTCTGTCGGTGGCCACCTCTGGCGATTACCGCCGCTTCTTTGAACTCGCCGGCCAGCGCCTGCCGCACACCATCGATCCCCGCACGGGCTGGCCCTTGCGCCATGGCCTGGCCTCGGTCACGGTGGTGCACACGGTCTGCATGATGGCCGATGCGCTCTCGACCGCCCTGAACGTGCTGGGCCTGGCCGATGGCATGGCCTTTGCACGCCAGCACGGTATCGCGGCCCACTTCGTACAACGTGAGGGCCATGGTGCCCAAGAGCGGCTGGTGCCCGCCATGTCGCCTGCATTCGAGGCCATGCTGTCATGAGCCTTGCACTGGAAACCTCGCGCCTGGCCGGCGCCGCCGCGCTGACGCTGGCCTATGCCGCGCTGTGCGGCTGGGCCGCCTGGCGCCATCGCCGCCAACTGGCGGCCCAGGCCAGCCGCCGCGCTGCCTTGCGGGCCGTACCCGCCGGCGCCCCAGCCTGGCTTGTGGCCTACGCCAGCCAGACCGGCAACGCCGAGCAACTGGCCTGGCAGGCCGCGCAGACCTTGCACCTGGCCGGCCTGGCGGTGCAGGTGAGCACGCTCAACGACATCCCGCCCGCACAACTCTCGGCCACGTCCCACCTGCTCGTCATCGCCAGCACCTATGGCGAAGGCGATCCGCCGGATGACGCCGCCACCTTCGCGCAGCACATGGCGGGCAAGGGGGCGGGCGAGGGCACATCGCAACCATCGCAGTCCCACGCGCCCCTGTCCCACTTGCGCTATGCCGTGCTCGCCCTGGGCGACCGCAGCTACGAGCACTTCTGCGGCTTTGGCCGGCAGATCGACCAGTGGCTGCGCGCGCAGCAGGCGACGGCGATGACCGAACGCGTCGATGTCGATCGCATGGACTCTGAGGCCATTGCCGCCTGGTTCGAAGCCATTGCGCACCAGGCCGGCGCCAGCGACGTGCCCGAGTGGGAGGCGCCCGTCTTTGCCGACTGGCAATTGCTTGAGCGGCGTGTGCTCAATCCTGGCAGCCCAGGTGAGGCCGTCTACCACCTTGAACTGGCACCGCCAGCCGGCACACCCTTGCCGGCGTGGGAAGCAGGTGACCTCGCGCAGCTGATGTTGCCCACGGCATCGCCGTCTTCTTCACCGGCCCATGGGGGCGACGACAATGCCGATGCTTCCCGCGCCACCCCCCGCGACTACTCCATCGCTTCGGTACCGGAAGACGGCCGCCTGCACCTGCTTGTGCGCCTGCGCCGCACACCCGAAGGCAGCATGGGCCTGATGTCCGGCTGGCTCGGCACCCAAGCGCAGATCGGCCAGAGCGTGCCCCTGCGCCTGCGTGCACACAAGGCCTTCCGCATCGCCGGCAACGCACAGCGCCCGCTGATCCTGATCGGCAATGGCACGGGCATCGCCGGCCTGCGCGCCCACCTGCGCCACCGTGCGGCCAAACCGGGCTCGCCGCCTTGCTGGCTGCTGTTCGGTGAGCGCCTGCCCGATGTGGACCACCACTACCGCGAAGAGCTCGACGCCTGTTTGTCCCAAGGCGTGCTGAGCCATGCCGACGCGGTGTTCTCGCGCGATGCGCAGCGCCCGCAGTATGTGCAGGACCGCCTGCGCGAGCGGGGCGATCGGGTGCGCCAATGGGTGAATGAGCGCGATGCCGCCATCTATGTGTGCGGCAGCCTCAGCGGCATGGCCGCCGGCGTGGACGACGCGCTGCGCGAGCTGCTGGGCGACGACCGCCTTGACGCCCTGGCCCGCGAAGGCCGCTATCGCCGCGACGTGTACTGAACTGCCTGAACAAATTCACGATTTGTGGCGTGACCACCCACACGAGGGGGTCGCGCGCTTCCGAATCATAATGATAACGATTATC
>CAYPUS010000053.1:6601-12810 GCA_964413815.1 uncultured Aquabacterium sp.
CATTACTGCGCTTTATTCTGAATTGCACAAATGACGTGTGACAGATGTCGCCTTTTCCTCAACAGGCGCAAATACAATATTTTTTTCGGTATTTTTTTGACGAGTGGGTAATTCCGGGAATCATTAAATTTACTTGCTAATGATAACGATTATCATTTGCGTCATGTTGAGGGCGCGCTTGCACGTTCTCAAGCCCTGATCACACAACGAGAGGTCCTTGTTTCGCGGCGGCCATTGGCTGACGTGGGCGTCGGCCTTTTGGCATCGCTTTATCACTCTTCGCATCATCCATCATGGCCAAGAAAGCTTCCATCCGCAGCCGCAAGCATGCGCCGTCTGCACTGCTGGGTTCCTCCCTGTTCGCGCTCGGCGCGATGACCGTGCCCCTGTCCGCCATGGCGGCCGAAGAAGCCGCCACGGCAGAGACGCTGCCGGAGCTGAAAGTCAAAGCCACCCGCGAGGTGCCTTACAAGGCCACCGAATCGGCCTCGAGCAAGATCACCCAGCCGCTGATCGACACGCCCAAGACCATCCAGGTCGTCAAGAAGGAAATGCTGCGCGAGCAAGGCGCCGTCAGCCTGATGGACGCGCTGCGCAACACCCCGGGCATCACGATGCAGCTGGGCGAAAACGGCAACACCTCGGCCGGTGACACCTTCCAGATGCGCGGTTTCTCGGCCGGCACCTCGCTGTTCATCGATGGCCTGCGCGACACCGGCGGCGTCTCGCGCGATGTCTTCAACCTCGAACAGGTGGAAATCGTCAAGGGGCCATCTGGCTCCGACACCGGCCGCGGCTCGGCTTCGGGTTACATCAACCTGATCACCAAGCAGCCCACCGTCGATGCCTTCACCGACCTCAACATCTCTTATGGCACCGCCGATCGCAAGCGCGGCACGCTCGATCTGAACCGCGCCATCGATGACACCACGGCCTTCCGCCTGAACCTGATGGCGCAAGAAGGCGGCGTGCCTGGCCGCGACGTCGTCAAGCAGCGCGGCGGCGGCATCGCGCCTTCCATCGCTTTCGGCCTGGGCACGCCCAACCGCATCATCCTGTCCGGCCAGCACCTGCACCAGGACGACATCCCGCACGGCGGCATCCCGACGATCGGCCTCAAGGGCTACTACCGTGGTTCTGGCGGAACCGGCGCCGCTGCCACGAGCGATATCGAAGCGGCCGCCATCACGGCGGGCCGGCGCGTCGACACCTCCAACTTCTACGGCAGCAAGGACGACTACAGCCGCGTCAACTCCGACATCTACACCCTGAAGACGGAATTCGACATCAGCCCTGAGACGACGCTTCGCAACACGACGCGCTTCACCCGCAACCGCATCGACCGGGTGCTGACCAGCATCGGCAACATCAACGGCGGCAACATCACAACGGGCGGAACGATCGCCGATGCATCCGAGTGGACGATCAACCGCACGCGCCAACGCATCGACCAGGAAAACGAAAGCCTGGTCAACCAGACCACCATCAACAGCGCGCTGACCCTGGGCGGCCTCAAGCACGACCTGGCCGCAGGCTTGGAGATCATGTCCGAGCGCCAGATCAGCAAGGGCATGGCGACCGCCACAGGCATCACGCCCGCCAACCTGTACAACCCCAACGCCAACGTCTCCCTGCCGATCCCGGCCTACAGCGGCACCGACACGGACGGCAAGAGCCTGACGGCCGCGCTGTACGCGCTGGACACGATCAGCCTGAGCGAATCGTTCAAGGTCAACGGCGGCCTGCGCGTCGAGCGCTACAAGATCACCACCGCCGTGACCGGTTCGCCCGTGCTCAAGGACATGGACACGCTGACCAGCTGGAACCTCGGCGCGGTCTACAAGCCGGCCAAGAATGGCAGCGTCTATATGGCCCTGGCCAACTCCCTGACGCCGCCCGGTGGCAGCAACTTCACGCTGAACGCCAGCGCGACGAACCAGGCCAACGCCTCTTTCGATCCGCAGGAAACCAAGACCGTGGAGCTGGGCACCAAGTGGGACCTGTTCGATGAGCGCCTGGCCCTGTCCGCCGCCATCTACCGCACCGAGAACGACAAGCAGATCTCCACGGACCCCACCACCAACGAGACCGCCCAGTTCGGCAAGACCCGGGTCCAGGGCATCGAGTTCGATGCCGTCGGCCAGATCACCAACTTCTGGCAGGTCAAGGCCGGTGTGGCCTACATGGACGCCAAGGCCCTGGACCAGTTCAACACCTCGGGCGTTCAGAGCACGGGTGTACGCTGGTCGCCCAAGTGGTCCGGCCTGGTGTGGACGTCCTACCAGCTGGGTGATTTCACCTTTGGCGGCGGCGTGCGCTACATGGGCGAACAAAAGCGCCTGATCACCACCGACAACCCTTCGCAGCAGACCATGCCCGAGGTGCCGTCCTACGAGATCGTCGACCTGATGGCCGCCTACCGCGTTAACAAGAGCGTCAACATCCAGTTGAACGTGAACAACGCGTTCGACAAGGAATACATCACCATCAACAACGCCGGCAACCGCCTGGTGCTGGGCGATGTGCGCGCCATCCTGCTGAGCGCCAACATCAAGTTCTGATGGCCGTGATGCGTTGAATCAAGGCGCCAGCCAGGTTCTTCCTGCATCATCTGTCCCGGTGTCCGCTGCGAGGCGGGCACCGGGATTTCTCTTTGCCGAGGTGCCAACATGCTTCTTCACATCCCCCAGGTCCTCCAGCCCGAGCAGCTGCAGGCCATCCGCCGCGCGCTGGACAGCGCCGACTGGGCGGATGGCAAGTCCACCGCCGGCGCCCAGGCCATGCGGGTCAAGGACAATCTCCAGCTCGCACCGGGCTCAGTCCTGGCCGTGCAACTGGCCGAGCAAGTCTCGCAGGCCCTGCTGGCCCATCCGATGTTCCAGTCCGCCGTGCTGCCCAACCGCATGGTCACGCCCCTGTTCAACCGCTACGAAGGCGGTGGCCAATACGGCAACCACGTCGATGGCGCCTTTCAGCATGACCAGCGCCCAGGCGGCGCGGGCCGCATCCGCGGCGACGTGTCGACCACGGTGTTCCTGTGCGAGCCCGATGAATACGAAGGCGGCGAGCTGATCGTCGAAGACAGCTATGGCGCGCACGAGGTCAAGCTGCCGGCCGGCGACGCCATCGTCTACCCCTCGGGCAGCATCCATCGCGTCGAGCCCGTCACACGCGGCGCGCGGCTCGCCTCGTTCCTGTGGACGCAAAGCCTCGTGCGTGACGACGCCATGCGCACCATGCTCTTCGAGCTGGACATGACCATCCTGCGTCTGCGCGAGCAACACGGCGACACCGACGAGACCGTCGCGCTGACGTCCCACTATCACAACCTCTTGCGCATGTGGGCTGAGCTCTGAAGCTGGCGCTGGCTTTTCTCTGGTGGCATCATCCGCGGCGAACGCCATCGGCGTTCCATGCAAACCATTCAATCAGAGAGAAAGCCACCATGAACAAGACAGCTTCGCCTTGGCGCGCAGCCACAGCCGCATTGGCCTTGATGACCCTTGCAGGATGCCATTCGGCCCCTTCGCAGAAAAGCGAAGCCGCCTTGCCGCTCGACGACGTCCAGGCACGTTACACACAGGCGCACAAGCTCATCGAGCAGGACGCGGAACTGCCCAAGGCCAAGGCCTTGCTGGATGAGGTGCTGGCCTCCCAGCCCGAGCACGCGCGCGCGCGTTTCGACCGCGGCATGATCGCCCTGCGTGAAGGGCGATCAGCCGATGCCCTGGAAGACCTCAGGCAGGCAGCCAGCATCGCGCCCCAAGACCCGCGCATCCTGGGTGCCCAATGCGTGGCCATGGTCGCATCGGGCCTGACGAGCCAGGGGCTTGCCGTGTGCGATGCCGTGCTGGCGCAGGAGGACCACCCCGTCGCGGTCAGCAACGCCTTCGTTGCCCGCGGACAGGCGCGATTGATGCTGGCACAGAACAAAGAAGCCCTGGCCGACTTTGATGCGGCCCTGCAGCGGCATCCCACGCACATGCGTGCCCTTTACGGCAAAGGCTTGGCTCAGGAGCGGTTGGGCGAGTCGGAGGCAGGGCAGCGCAACATGGACCAGGCTTTGAAAGCACTGCCGGGCGCGGCCCGAGAGTTCGTCGGGCTTGCTGCCCGCCAGCCGAAGTCCTGATGGTTGCGCAAGCGGGCGGCCGCGCGCAAGGCGCTCTGCCCGCCACCAGCTTCACTTGATGACCGTCCGGCTGGGCCCGATCTTCGGCGCTGTCTTCACGCTCCACACCATCGTCACCGCCAGGATGCCCACGACCACGCCCAGCGACACCAGCACGGGGATGTGGAAGACATCCATCAGCATCATCTTGGCCCCGATGAACACCAGGATCACCGCCAGGCCATAGCTCAGCAGGTGGAACTTCGCGGCCATGGCCGCCAGCAGGAAGTACATCGCCCGCAGGCCCAGGATGGCGAAGATGTTGGAGGTCAGCACGATGAAGGGGTCGTCCGTGATCGCGTAGATCGCGGGGATGGAATCGACCGCGAAGATCACATCGGTGAAGCCCACCAGCGCCACCACCAGCAGCAGCGGCGTGGCGATCTTCCTGCCATTTTCGAAAGTCCACATCTTCTCGCCGTCAAAGTCCTTGCTGACGGGCAAGACCTTGCGCAGCAGCTTGAGCGCGGGGTTGTCTTCCAGATCGGATTCCTTGTCCGCGGCCCACCACATCTTGATCCCGGTGATCAGCAGGAAGGCGCCGAACAGGTACAGCACCCAGTGGAACTCGGCGATCAGCCAGCCGCCCACCAGGATCATCGCGGTGCGCAGGAAGATCGCACCGATGATGCCCAGCATCAGCACCCGCTTCTGGAAAGCCGGCGGCACCGAGAAGTAGGTGAAGATCATCAGGAAGACAAAGATGTTGTCGACCGCCAGCGACTTCTCGATCAAGTAGCCGGTGAGGAACTCCAGCGCCTTGGTGTGCGCCAGTTCCGCGCTTTGCGTTTGGAGGAAGGCCCACCACAGCAGCCCGTTGAAGGCCATGCTGAGGACGACCCAGACGATGGACCAGCGGATGGCCTCCGGGACGGAGACTTCATGGGCGCCTTGCTTCTTGAGCACGACGAAGTCCACGAAGAGGGCGATGAGGACGAAGATGACGAAGACGGACCAGAGCCAAAGCGGCGCCAGGGTGTGCATGAGGGTTCTCCAAAGGAACGAACATGAATGCCGCCCACCATGGGCGGCAACCTGAACGCCGAAAGGTCTTGCGTTGCGGACGCTGTTGACAAAGCGCCGCCGTGAACCCCGGACAGCACGCATTGCGCGGGCTGCCGTACTGACGGGATGACACCAAGACCGGGATGGTCAAGTGCTACTCCCCCTTCGGACAGCGCCATTGTACGGCCTGCGCGAGGCCTTGTGGGGTGCCTGGGCTTTATGACGAGGGCTAGCGACCGCCGTCTTCGCGAAGGTCTTCACGCTGCTGGCGTTGCCAGGCCTTCAGGCGTGCATCCATCACGCTGAGCTCGATCACGTCGGCCGCGTCGGGGCGGCGGAAGCGCTTTTGGGCGGCCTGGATGCGGTCGATGGCGCCAGGCAGGTCGCCCAGGGCCGCGGCGGCTTCTGCTTCGGCGCGCACGGCGCGCAGCGGTTGCTTCAGGCGTTGCCACAACTCGCCCAGTGCGGCCCAGGCCGCTGCATCGGTCGGCTGATTGCTGACATGCGTCTGCAGGCGGGCGGCGGTGTCGGACCATGCCGCTTGCTGGCCAGGCCCCTCGGGCAAGGCCATGGCGATCTGCGCCTGCAGCATCAACTCCGGGCGCGCATCACGCGGGCTCTGGTCATCGGCCAGCAGGCGGTTGAGCAACTGCGCGGCCTCATTGGCCTGCCGGTTGTGCAGCAGCACCTCTGCCTGCGCCAGCGTCAGCATCCGCAGTACCACGGCCTGTTGCACGGCCGGCAAGGCAGCGGCCGCGTTGCGGGCCTGGCTGAACTGCGCCATGGCCTTGCTGCCATCGCCGATGCGCTGCGAGGCCAGGCCTGCACGGTAGTAGGCCGCGACGGCCTGCAGTGGCTCGGCACCTTTGCGCACTTCCGGGTTGAGCAGGTTGCCCAAGGCCACGCTGCGGGTGTCCATCAGCACGCGTGCGCGACCGGCCATCATCGTGTGCCGCGCCCACAGCGCGCTGTCCTTCTGCCCTGCCTTGCCGGCATCCTGCCAGCCTTGCGGACCCAGGCGCGCGCGCGCCTGGGT
>CAYPUS010000054.1:0-3675 GCA_964413815.1 uncultured Aquabacterium sp.
ATAGGTCCAGGTGCCGTCGGGGTTGACGTTGACGGGGGCGTGCTGGGGTGCGCCAGACAGGCTGTAGCCCAACACATCGCCGTCGATGTCGGTGGCCTTGACCTGGCCGGATACCTCCGTGTCTTCCAAGGTGATGTACTTGCCGACGACCGGATCGAAGTGCAGGCCGTCCGGATCAAGCACCTGGGGCGGGTTGTTCACCTTGACCGGCGTGCCGTCGGCAGGCGGGTTGCCGCCTGAGCCGGATTCGAAGCCCGCCGTCACCGGCATGAAGGGCGATCCCTCGCTGCGCACAGCGGTGTCGTAGTTGAATTCGAGCGGGCTGACCGTCTCGATCACGCGATCGGCTCGCAAGCCCGGTGTCATCGCACCGCCGCCGCCACCGCCAAGACCGGCTGCGGGGAGGGCGTCGTCGCGGCCTTCGTCCAAGGCCTGGATGGCCTCTTCGAGCGTGGGCCCGTCTTCATCGAGGCGCAAGGCCTGTGGCTTGGCCTTGCCGGCCGATTTGCCCGAGGGGCCGCCTGCCATGGCCATTGCCCGGTCCGAAGGCAGCCAGTCCTGGCCCGCGCCATCCCGCACATGGAGCTGCGTGTCGTGTGCCGCCAGGATCACATCGCCGGGCTGGATGGTGTCGCCCGTCTGAAGGGGGCGGGCCTGGCTTTCACCAACTGGAATGACGTCTGCACGTCCTTGCAGATGAGACACGATGCCGCCGGGAACTTGCGCGGATGTGGACATGGGGAACCTCTTTGATCGGAGCGAATACTTGTGATCCGAGGATATCGATGCGCCCAGCGCCAAGGGACCCCCACCATCGGGGTGAGCCGTGAACTAATGCCGCCTTGGCGGCTTCAATCGGAAGCCTTAGCGCCCCACGTCATGAGGGTTCACCAGCGCGCTGGCGGGGGGCTGGCGCATGGCCCCTTCGGGATGCGTGCGCTCAGCGTTCGCGCAGCGCGTAGGCGTGCGCCTTGAGCACCGGCTTGAGCAGGTAGGACAGCACCGTCTTCTTGCCCGTGAGCACATCCACTTCGGCCGTCATGCCGGGGATGATGGGCATCTTCTCGCTGAAGTTGGTCTGCTTGGTGCGCACCCGCACGATGTAGAACGTGTTCTGGCCGCGCTCGTCGGTCACCGTGTCGGGGCTGATGTTCTCGACCTCGGCCTCCAGTCCGCCGTAGATGGAAAAGTCGTAGGCCGTGAACTTCACCGTGGCGGCCTGGCCGGGATGGATGAAGGCGATGTCGCGCGGCTGGATCTTGGCTTCCAGCACCAGGGCGTCGTCCAGGGGCACGATCTCGACGATGTCCTTGCCGGGCGAGACCACGCCGCCCACCGTGTTGGCCAGCAGGCGCTGCACACGCCCGCGCACCGGCGACTTCACATGGGACTTGCTGACCTTGTCGGCCAGTGCCACCGCGCCTTCGTTGAGCGCGTTCAGCCGGCCCAGCACTTCCGACAGTTCCTTGCGGTTCTCATTGCGGAAGGCCAGCTCGGTCTCCTGGATCTTGCGCGAGGCCTCGGCGATGGCGGCGCGCGCGCGTGAAGCTTGTGCCGCCGATTGCTCGCGCTCGCCACGGGCACGGCTGACTTCGCGCTCCAGGCGCAGCACCTCCACCTCCGAGACCGCGCCGGTGGCCAGCAGCGGGCGGGTCTTGGCCAGCTCCTGCTGGGACAGGTCCAGGCTGCGCGCGGCGGCATTGCGCTTGGCCTCGGCCTCGCTCAGTTCCTGCTGACGCTGCGCCAGTTGCTGCTCGCTGATCGAGATCATGGCATGCAGCTGCGAGCGGCGCGAGTCATAGAGCTGGCGCTCTTCGTCGACGATGCGCTGTTCCTCTTCATTGCCCTCTTGCGGGGAGGGCGGCGCGAAGTCCCGGCCTTCGGCCAGCGCCTTGAGCCGCGCGAGCCGGGCCTCCAGGGCAAAGGCCTGCGCCGCGCTTTCGCGCACGCCCGATGTGGCACGTGTCTCGTCGATCTTGAGCAGCAACTGGCCCGCTTCGACCACCTGGCCTTCCTGCACCAGGATCTCGGAGACCACGCCCCCGTCGAAGGACTGAATCACCTGCAACTGCCGAGAGGGGATCACCTTGGCCTCGCCCTTGGTCACCTCGTCGACCTGGGCGAGCGCAGCCCACACCAGCAGGACGATCACCAGCAGCAGGGCCACGCGCACGAGGGTCTGCGCGCGGTAGGTCTGCTCGGTGCTCATCACCGCCTGCGCATCCATCTCGAAGCCGCGCATGCCGGCGGCCGTGGCCGATTCGGGCGTCACGCGCGGGCCGGCCAGGTGGTCCAGCAACGGGTCGGTGATGGGCACGATGGCCTTGCGGATGGCCTCCAGGGCGCCAACCGTTTTTTTGCCCGCGTTCAGCAAGAATCCCATGTCCGTCTCCTTGCCCAGCGCTCACGAGGCGCGCGCGATGCGGCCGGCCTGCAGGGCCTGCATGATGCGCTCGCGCGGGCCGTCGGCCACGATCTTGCCTTGGTCGACCACGATGACGCGGTCCACGAAGGACAGCATTGAGGTGCGGTGCGTCACCAGCACCACGGTCTTGCCTTGCGTGAACTGCTGGATGCGCTGGGTGACCTGCGCCTCGGTGGAGAAGTCCATCGCGCTGGTCGGTTCGTCCAGCAACAGGATGGGTGTGTTGTGCAGCACCGCGCGGGCGATGCCCACGCTCTGGCGCTGGCCGCCCGAGAGCAGCTCGCCGCGTTCGCCCACCGGCATGTCAAAGCCCTGCGGGTGCCGCTGCACGAACTCGCTCAGGCCCGCGGTGTCGGCCGCGGCCACGATGCTGTCGTCCTGCGCATGCGGCATGCCGAAGGTGATGTTCTCCCGCAGCGAGCCGTAGAACAGCGTGACATCCTGCGAGACGTGGCCGAGGTTGCGGCGCACATCCGCCGGGTCGAGCTGACGCAGGTCGATGCCGTCGAGCAGCACCGCGCCCTGCGTGGGCTGGTAGAGGCCCAGCATGAGCTTTTGCAGCGTCGTCTTGCCCGAGCCCACCTTGCCGATCAGTGCGACCTTCTCGCCCGGTTGGATCTTGAAGCTGACGTTGTCGATCACCGCATCCTGGCGGCCCGGGTAGGCGAAGGACACGCGCCGGAACTCGATGTCGCCCTGGAAGACCTTGCGCTGCACGAAGTTCGTGCCGGCCGGGCGCTCCACGGGCTGTTCCATGATGCGCTCGAGCGATTCCAGCGCCGTGCGCGCGCCCTGGTACTGCATCAAGAGGCCGACGATCTGGCCGGCGGGCGCCAGCGCGCGGCCCGCCAGCATGGTCGAGGCGATCAGGCCACCCATGGTCAGGCTCTTGTCGGCGATCAGGTAGACGCCGATCAGGATGACGCTGACCGACACCAGCTGCTGCAGCGTGGCCGTGGTGTACATCGCCGAGGACGACAGGCCGCGCATGCGCACGTTCAGCGCCGAGAGGAACTGGTTGGCCCGCTCCCAGCGCGCCTGGATCAGGCTTTCGGCGCCCTGGGCCTTGATGGTCTCGATGCCGGTCAGGCTTTCGACCAAGGTGGCGTTGCGCTGCGCGGCGGCCTGGTAGGTGCTCTCGGACAGTTCATGCAGGCGATGTTGCAACACATAGCCGCCCAGCACGATCAGCGCGAACACCGTGAGCACGGGCAGGATCAGCCAGGGCGAGATCCAGGCCATCACCAGCA
>CAYPUS010000054.1:3685-11124 GCA_964413815.1 uncultured Aquabacterium sp.
GAACAGCAGCGCGAAGGGCAGGTCGATCAGCGCGGTGACCGTGCTGGAGGCGATGAAATCGCGCACCTGCTCGAAGCCGCGCAGATTGGATGCGAAGGAGCCGACCGATTGCGGCCGGTGCTCCAGCTTCATGCCCAGCACGCGCTCCATCAGCGTCGCCGAGATCTGCACATCGATGCGCGCGCTGGCCTCGTCGACAAAGCGGCTGCGCAGCAGGCGCATGAAGAGGTCACCAGCGAAGACCAGGGCCACGCCGATGGCCAGCACCCACAGGGTTTCTGTGGCGTGATTGGGCACGACGCGGTCGTACACGTTCATCGAGAAGATGGGAAAGGCCAGCGCGAAGAGGTTGATCAAGAGGGCGGCCCACAGCACGTCGCGGTAGACGAAGCGCTGCGCCAGCACCGGCCCCCAGAACCAGTGGCTCGCGCGGGTGGCGCGCACGGTGGGCGTGCGGGCATCGAACTTGAAATGCGGCCGGGCGAACAGCACGATGCCCGTGTAGCGCGCCTGAAGCTGCTCGGCGGTCATCGTGACCTCGCCCTGGCCGGTCTCGGGCAGCAGCACGCGCCAGGCTTCGCGTCCGGCTTGGCCGGCTTCGTGGGCGCGGCCGAGCAGGACGCAGGCCTTGTTGCCCTTGAGGATCAGGATGGCGGGCAGGGTGAGGGCGTCGATGCCGGCCAGCGACTTGCGCTGCAGCTTGGTGGCCAGGCCCGCGCGGGCGGCCGCGCGTTCGGCCAGGCCGACGGGCAGGGGGCCCTGGTCCAGCGGCAGGCCGGCCGACAGCGAGGCGCGCGAGGCGGCGATGCCGTGGATGCGGCAGACCTCGATCAGGCAGTCCAGCAACGGGTCCGGTGTGGCCAGGTCCTCGCGCAGGCGGGGCGCGGCCGAGCCGGCTTCATGCGGCGGGCGGGGGGCGGTCTCGGCGGAATCCAGGGTCGCGGTCATGGGCCAGGGTCTTCAGGTCTCATCTGCACGAGACACGTCAGCCCGCGCGCAGCACTCAACGGATATCGGCACAGTGCACGGCGAATTGACCCTGCTCGCGGTCGGCAAAATAGCGCTCCAGCGTCATGCGCACGGTGCGGAAGGCCAACTCGTCCCAGGGAATCTCGTGCTGGTGGAAGAGGCGCGCTTCCATGGTCTCGGTGCCGGGGTTGAAGTCCGTGTCGAGCAGGCGGGCACGGTAGAACAGGTGCACCTGGCCGGCCGAGACCACATTGAGCACGCAGTACAGGCCCTGCATCTCGATGCGGGCGCCGGCCTCCTCGTCGGTCTCCCGCGCGGCGCCTTCTTCGGTGGTCTCACCCAGCTCCATGAAGCCGGCAGGCAAGGTCCAAAAGCCCTTGCGCGGCTCGATATTGCGTTTACACAGCAGCACTTGCTCGCCCCAGACAGGCAGCGTCCCCACCACGTTCAGCGGATTGACGTAGTGGATGTGGGCACAGGCGGGGCACACGGCGCGTTCCCGATTGTCGTCTTCGGGGACCTTGTACTCGACCGGCGTGCCGCAGACCTGGCAGTGCTCGATTCGGCGTGAAAACAGCATGCCGGCAGTGTAGGGCACAACGCGCGCGCGTCTCGCGCGGGGGCGGCCTCCTTGTCGCCGTCGGTGGACACACCCGCCCAGTGCGGCACAGGCGTGCCGCGCTCAGCGGCGGGGGCCGGCGGGCAGGGGCGTGACCCAGGGGGCGAAGCTCTCAAGCACCTGCAGCGGGTGGCCTCGGTAGCGAAACACCGAGCGGCGGCTCCACCCGGGGGCGGGGTTGCCTGCCGTGATGTCGGCCAGCCAGTCGCCGTTCCCCGCGAGGCGGGCCCATTGGCGCGCCAAGTGCCGCCGCTGCGGTCCCTGTTGCGCCAGTCGCTGCGCGATCAGCGGCTCGCGGCGCACCTGGCCATGCTCGAACAGCAGCTCGGCCAGGGGCCGGGTGCCCAGGCCCTTGATGGCCCGCCAGGGGCCTTTGACCGCGGTCAAGGGGGTACTGCTGCGCGCCCAGACCGCGGGGCGGCCATTGATGCGTAGCACCACTTCCCGCACATGCCCTTGGCGGCAGCCCAACGCCGCGCGCTCTTGTGGCCACAAGGTCTGGCGGCCCTGGCTGAGCACCTCCACCGTCACCTCGCCCAGCAGGCGCAATCGCGCGGTCAGCGAGCCGGGGGCCGCCAGCCAATGCCGCAGGGCCGGCGCAACTGGCTGGCGCCGGACGGACGAGCCCGCGAAGCCGCGGCGGTGCGCGGCCTGTCGGGCCGTCTGGCGCGACAGTCTGGGTACGGCGGGCAGGCGAGGTAGCATCGGGGCGGGATCATAGCGACACTTGCGACCAACATGACTTCCGAGGCTTTCGCGCCCTTGAACACGCCAGAAGGCGCGCCTGCGGGTTGGATGCGTCCGCATTGGGGCGCGAGCGCTCCCGCCGGGGTTGCTGCGCTCATGAGCGCCAGGGCCGGCGGTGTGAGCCTGCCTCCCTACGATGCCTGCAACCTGGGTGACCACGTGCAGGACGATCCGCGGGCCGTGGCGCGCAACCGCGCCTTGTTCGCGCAGCTGCTGGGCGCCACGCCGATGTGGCTCACGCAGGTGCATGGCAACCGCATCGTCAGGCTCAGCCGGGATGCGGCGGACGGGTCGTCACAGGCAGATGGGTCAGGTGATGGGCCAGAAGACGGGCGAGCGGCCCTGCTGCAAGTGAATCCCGAGATCGCCCAGGCGCAACCGCGTGCCGACGGCGCCCTCACCACCGAGCGGGGCCTGGCCTGTACCGTGATGGTGGCCGATTGTCTGCCCTTGCTGCTTGCGGCGCCGCAAGCGCGCGGCGTGGCGGCCCTGCATGCCGGCTGGCGCGGGCTGGCCGGCGCTGGTGAGATGCGAGGGCAGGGCATCGTGCACACGGGCGTGCAGGCCCTGTGCGAGGCGACGGGCGCCGATCCGGCGGACCTGCACGTCTGGCTGGGTCCCTGCATCGGCCCGACCCGCTTCGAGGTGGGCCCGGAGGTGCTGGCCGGATTTGGCGTCGACCCCGCGGATGCGATCGGTCATCCGCGTTTCCAGCCTTGCGGCAACGCCGCACCGCGGAAGTGGCTGGCCGACCTGCCCGGCCTGGCGCGCGACACGCTGCAAGCATTGGGCGTGCGCCACATCGCGGGTGGCCAGTGGTGCACCGTCAGCGATGCCTCAAGGTTCTTTTCGTTCCGGCGGGATGGCGTCACCGGGCGGCAGGCTGCCGCCATCTGCCTGGTCTGAGGTGCGCGCTGGCGTCTCGGCGGCCTGCGCCTGTTGGCGGACATGGGCTTCGCGCGCTTGCGCCTCGCGCTGCTTGAGGGCCCTGCGGCGCGCAGGCGCGCCCAGCAGGTACATCACCAGCGCGACCGGCCCCACGCCATAGAACAGAAACGTGATCACGGCACCCAGCGCTGTGCCTTGCGCCGAGGTGGCCTCCGCCATTGCCATCATCAGCGCCACATATATCCAGGCGATCGCCACGATCCACATGTTTTCTCAACCATTCACTTCATGAAATTAGGGGGGCTTGAGGGCCCGTCCAGAGGGGGATCATGCCTCGTCGTCATCGATGCCGTAGGAAAAAAGTCACGGTCTCGAATCGGCCGGATGATGGTGGCATCATTTGCGATGAATGCGCTCTATTCCATCTAGGAGACATATGGCTGTTCCTCAACGGTCGCGCTCGCAGCGCGTTCTCGCCGCGTCTGAACCTGCTCAACGCGCTGCCGCAGAAAAGCCCGCCGCAACGGCCGGCCTGAAACGCCCGACAGCCGCGGCCAAACGCGCGTCCACCGTGTCCAGGAAAGAAGCCGCTCCTGCCCAGCCAGCGCCTGATCGCAAGGTCGCAGCCAAGGCCGGTGACAAAGCCAAAGCCATGAGTCCAAGCGGTGCCAAGACGGCCGCAAAAACCGCCGCAAAGACAGCCGCAAAGACGGCGCGGCGTTCGGCCGGCACGGGCGCCAAGCCCTCGCAAGCCGCGCCCCGATCGGACGCCGCTTCCGCCGCTTCCGCCGCAACCGCCCATGCTTCGCAAGCGCGCCCGGCTTCATCCGAGCCGCCTTCGTCCGCATCCGCATCCTGGGCCGCCAACGCCGCAGCCTTCAAGATCCCCGGGCTGGAGCAGTTCGATGCCAGCCGCCTGCCTGATCTCACCGCCCATGCCTTGCAGCAATGGCTGGGGCAGGCCGGCCGGATCGCGCCGCCATTGACCGTCCCCAGTCCGCAGCGCCATGCGCTCCAAGCCGTGGGGCAGAGCCTGGGTGCCACGCTCAAGTCGATGGCCGGCCTGTCGGTGCCGCCCGAACAGTTCAAGCAAATCCAGCAGGACTACCTTCAACAGGCCTCGGCGCTGTGGAACCAGGCGCTGGCGCACCCTGACCAGATCAAGCCCCAAGATCGGCGCTTTGCCGCACCGGAATGGGGCAGCAGCCCGGGCAGCGCCTTCATGGCGTCGATGTACCTGCTCAATGCGCGCACCCTGCAGCGCCTGGCCGACAACCTGCAAGGCGACGAGAAGGCCCGCCAACGTGTGCGCTTTGCGGTGCAGCAATGGGCCGATGCCGCCTCGCCCAGCAACTTCCTGGCCTTCAACCCTGAGGCGCTGAAGAAGGCGATGGACACGCAGGGCGAGAGCCTCAAGCAGGGCCTGCAGCATCTGCTGAGCGACATCCGCCAGGGGCATCTCTCGCAGACCGATGAAAGCCTGTTCGAGGTAGGCCGCAACGTCGCCACGACAGCCGGCTCCGTCATCTTCGAGAACCCGTATTTCCAGCTCATCGAGTACAAGCCGCTGACCGAGCAGGTGCACGAGGTGCCCTTCCTGTTCGTGCCGCCGTGCATCAACAAGTACTACATCCTCGATCTGCAGCCCGACAACTCGCTGGTGCGCTACCTGCTCTCGCAGGGGCACCGCGTCTACATGGTGAGCTGGGTCAACGCCG
Source organism: uncultured Aquabacterium sp. (assembly GCA_964413815.1). Lineage (GTDB taxonomy): Bacteria > Pseudomonadota > Gammaproteobacteria > Burkholderiales > Burkholderiaceae_C > Aquabacterium. Next base: position 8,627 of record CAYPUS010000054.1, read on the forward strand.
ACGACAGCCTGGCCAAGGCCAACTGGGACGACTACGTCGCCAATGGCGTGATGAAGGCCATCGACGTCACCCGCGAGGCCAGCGGTGCGCCGCAGATCAATGCCCTGGGTTTTTGCGTCGGTGGCACGCTGCTGGCCACGGCCCTGGCGACCCTGGCAGCCCGCGGCGAGAAACCCGTCAAGAGCCTGACGCTGCTGACGGCCTTCCTCGACTTCGCCGACACCGGCATCATGGATGTCTTCATCGATGAGGCCATGGTGAGCATGCGCGAGATGACCATCGGCCCCGACAGCCCGCAAGGCGGCGGCCTGATGAAGGGCGCCGACCTGGCCGCCACCTTCTCCTTCCTGCGCGCCAACGACCTGGTCTGGAACTACGTCATGGGCAATTACCTCAAGGGCGAGCTCCCGCCGGCTTTCGACCTGCTGTACTGGAACAGCGACAGCACCAATCTGCCGGGCCCCTTCTATACCTGGTACTTGCGCAACACCTATCTCGAGAACAAACTGTGCAAAGCGGGTGCGGTGAGCGTCTGCGGCGAGCCCCTGGACATGCGCCGGCTGGATGTGCCGACCTTCATCTACGGCTCGCGCGAAGACCACATCGTGCCCTGGGACAGCGCCTACGCGTCCACCCAGGTGGTGCAGGGTCCCAAGACCTTCGTGCTCGGGGCATCCGGCCACATCGCCGGCGTGATCAACCCGCCCGAGAAAAAGAAGCGCAGCTACTGGACAACCCCAAGCTCATTGGCACGGGCCTTGCCAGCAACAGCGAAGGCGTGGCTGGAGACAGCCGAGGAGCATCCGGGTAGCTGGTGGCCGCTGTGGGCCGAATGGCTGGCGGGGCACGCCGGCAAAAAGGTGCCGGCGCCCACGCAGCAAGGCAGCCGCCGCTATCCCGTCATCGAGGCCGCGCCGGGGCGTTATGTCCTGCGCAAGGCTTGAATGCAGTGAACGCTCGACCAACAGGAGATTCCCATGACTGACATCGTCATCGTCGCGGCAAGCAGAACCGCCGTGGGCAAATTCGGCGGTACCTTGGCCAAGACACCCGCCACCGAACTGGGCGCGGTCGTGATCGCGGACCTGCTCAAGCGCACGGGTGTGGCCGGCGATCAGATCAGCGAAGTGATCCTGGGTCAGGTGCTGCAAGCCGGTTGCGGCCAGAACCCGGCACGCCAGGCCGTCATCAAGTCCGGCCTGCCGCAGGGCGTGCCCGCCATGACGATCAACAAGGTGTGCGGCTCGGGCCTGCAGGCCGTGATGCTGGCCGCGCAGGCCATCCGCGATGGCGACGCCGAGATCGTGATCGCCGGCGGTCAGGAAAACATGAGCCTGGCGCCCCACGTGGTGCCCAATTCGCGCGAAGGCATGCGCATGGGCAACTGGACCATGGTGGACTCGATGATCAACGACGGCCTGTGGGACGTCTACAACCAGTACCACATGGGCATCACCGCCGAGAACGTGGCCAAGAAGTACGGCATCACGCGCGAGCAGCAGGATGCGCTGGCGTTGGCTTCGCAGCAAAAGGCCGCCGCCGCCCAGGAGGCAGGCCGTTTCAAGGAAGAGATCGTGCCCGTGCTGATCCCCCAGCGCAAGGGCGATCCCCTGGTGTTCGACACCGACGAGTTCATCAACCGCAAGAGCACGGCCGAGGTGCTGGCCGGTTTGCGTCCGGCCTTCGACAAGGCTGGCAGCGTGACGGCTGGCAATGCATCGGGCATCAACGATGGTGCTGCGGCCGTGATGGTGATGAGTGCCAAGAAGGCCGATCAACTGGGCCTGAAGGTGCTCGGCCGCATCGCCTCCTATGCCAGTGCCGCGCTGGATCCGGCCTACATGGGCATGGGCCCGGTGCCCGCTTCGCGCCGCGCCCTCGAGCGCGCGGGCTGGAGGCCGGCCGATCTGGACCTGCTGGAGATCAACGAAGCCTTTGCCGCGCAGGCATGCGCCGTGCATCAGGAAATGGGCTGGGACACCAGCAAGGTCAATGTCAATGGCGGTGCCATCGCCATCGGTCACCCGATTGGGGCATCGGGTTGCCGCGTGCTGGTGACGCTGCTGCACGAGATGGCCCGCCGCGAGGCCCGCAAGGGCATCGCATCACTGTGCATCGGCGGTGGCATGGGCGTGGCCCTGACCATCGAGCGCTGAGCGGGCAGGCGATCCATCCCCATTGGATCCATTCAAATCAAATCGAACGTTTTCTATTTCCAAGAGGAGAACATCAATGGCTCAAAAAGTGGCTTACGTGACCGGCGGCATGGGTGGCATCGGTACCGCCATCTGCCAGCGCCTGCATAAGGATGGCTTCAAGGTGATCGCCGGTTGCGGTCCCAGCCGCGATCACGTCAAGTGGCTCGATGAGCAAAAGGCCCTGGGCTACACCTTCTACGCGTCGGTGGGCAATGTGGCCGATTGGGATTCGACCCTGGAAGCGTTCCGCAAGACCAAGGCAGAACATGGCCCGATCGATGTGCTGGTCAACAACGCCGG
>CAYPUS010000054.1:11134-12810 GCA_964413815.1 uncultured Aquabacterium sp.
AACAGCCTGTTCAACGTGACCAAGCAGGTCATCGACGACATGGTTGACCGTGGCTGGGGCCGCATCGTCAACATCAGCTCTGTCAATGGCGAGAAGGGCCAGTTCGGCCAGACGAACTACTCGGCCGCCAAGGCCGGCATGCACGGCTTCACGATGGCGCTGGCCCAGGAAGTGGCCAACAAGGGCGTGACGGTCAACACCGTGTCGCCCGGCTACATCGGCACCGACATGGTGCGCTCGATCCGCCAGGATGTGCTGGACAAGATCGTGGCCACCATCCCGGTCAAACGCCTGGGCACGCCTGAAGAAATCGCATCCATGGTGTCGTGGGTGGCCAGCGAGGAAGCCGGTTTCGCAACCGGCGCCGACTTCTCGGTCAACGGTGGCTTGCACATGGGTTGATCTCAGGCTCGCCTGACCATCGGGCATCCTGCCTTCCAGCCCCGCCTGGCGTTCGCGCCGGCGGGGCTTTGTTTATGCCGAGTGCCTGGCTTGGGCCGATGCGGCGGTCGGGCGGAGGCGCAGCGCGGATGCAGCCCGCTCAGGCCACGGCTTCCTGTTCGCGCACCAGCCTGTCCAGCGCGGCGCAGACCTCGGCGAAGCGGCCGGCGATCACGGTGCGGCGGGCGTCGCTGGGGTCGGTGCTGATGCGCACACGACGGGTCGCCGCGAGGCTGGCCTGGGCATCACCCGGCTTGCCGCGTCCTTCGCCAGCGGTGCCGGGCCGGGCCGGAACGGACCAGGGTGTGATGGGGCGGGGTTTGATGGGCCGCACCACCGGGTTGCTAGCGGAAGCAGAAGCGCTCTGGTCGCCTCCGTTTTGGCCACCAGGGGTGTTGGCGTGAAGCAGATGGGCTTGCTGGGCAGCCGCATCGCGGACGAAGAATGCACGGGCCAGGTGATGAATCATGGTGAACTCCGAATGACAACAATGGGTTGAAGTTCGGCAGGATTCGTCTACAAGCCACCACGCGGGATCGCATCACGGCCAGGTGATGCCAATGCCCGCCACCCGCATGGTGACGCTGGGTTGTTTGGCTGCGCTGGTGTGGCGCTGGTGCCTCGCCCTGGTGCCTAGTTGAGCACCTGGTTGCGGATCAGGCCCACAGCCAGGCCTTCCAGCTCGAAATCGGCCTGGTCTGGCGTGACGACGATGGGCTGGAAATCGGCGTTTTCAGGCAGCAACTCGATGCCGCGCGGCGTGCGCTGGAAGCGCTTGACGGTGACCTCGTCGCCGATGCGCGCCACGACGATCTGGCCATTGCGGGCCTCGCGTGTGCGGGCCACGGCCAGCAGGTCGCCATCGAGGATGCCGATGTCCTTCATGCTCATGCCTTTGACACGCAGCAGGTAGTCGGGGCGGCGGGCGAACAGGCTGGGCTCGACCGCATAGCTTTGCTCGATGTTTTCCTGCGCCAGGATGGGGTTGCCGGCGGCCACACGGCCGATGAGCGGCAGCACCAGTTGCTCCAGGCCGGGCAAAGGCAGGCTGAAAGGCAGCTCGGACGAGGCGGGGCCGCGCTTGCGGGTTTCGTTGACCGTGCGCAGGGTACCGGCCTTGAGGCGGATGCCGCGCGAGGTGCCGCCCACCAGCTCGATGACGCCCTTGCGGGCCAGCGCCTGCAGGTGTTCTTCAGCGGCGTTGGCGGAACGGAAGCCAAGTTCGGCAGCGATCT
>CAYPUS010000055.1:0-12737 GCA_964413815.1 uncultured Aquabacterium sp.
GCATCCCCGGCATCGGCCCAGACGACAACTTCTTCGACCTGGGGGGCACCTCCTTGCAGGCCATGCAGGCCATGGCACGGCTGGAAGCCCGACTCGGGCGTCGCGTGTCGCCACAGCGCATGGTGTTCGACACCTTGCAACAGCTGGCCAAGGCCTACGACGCCAGCACCGATAATGGCGCCCCGGCCGACGACCGGGCATCCGACGCCCAGCCTCAGGCGGCCACCCAGCCATCGCAAGGGCTGCTGCAGCGGCTGAGCAGACTCGTCAAGCGGGCCTGATTGCGGTACAGAGGTCGACAACAAGAAACATGGACATTTCCATCACGCGGCTGAACGCCGGCAACAGAGAGATCGTGGCCATCCACCAGGCCCCGTCAGCAGATGCCCCGCATCGCGGCAGCTATGTGCTGTGCCGGCCCATCGGGCAGGAAGGCACACGCACGGTGGCCATGTTCCGTGTGCTCTCGGAGCGGCTTGCGCGGGCGGGCTGCGATGTCTGGCGCTTCGACTACCACGGCACCGGCGATTCCCCCGGGGAAGAGGCCGACCAGACCCTGCATGGCTGGGGACAGGACCTCATGGCCCTGCACGCCCATGCCGCCGCCCACGCGCGCGGCCCCGTGCGCTGGTTCGGCATGGGCCTGGGCGCCAATGTGGCCTTGCGTGCCGCAGTGCAGGCGCCCAACCGGCCCGAGCAGATCGTGCTGTGGGAGCCCGTCCTCGATGGGGGCCGCTACGCCGAGGCCCTGCGGCAGGGCCATCGGCGTGAGCTCGTTCGCGAGTTCCGTGTCCCCTGGTCCCAGTTGCGCAAACAAGGCCGCGTCAAAGACCCCACCCTGCCCGGCGACGTGCTGGGCTTCGACTATGGCGAGCGCCTGAGCGAGGAAATCCAGTCGCTCGGCCAGCTGCCCCTGGCGCCGGCGCTGCGGCGTGGCGTGCGCATCGTCTGCGGTATCCACGAGGACGAGCGCCAGATGCTCGACGCCGGCATCAGCAGCCCGGATCTGAGGATCCATGCCATCCAGCAGAGAACGGATTGGATGTCGAGCCAGGCGATGGGCACGGCGATCGTGCCGCCGGATGCCATTCAGACGCTCATGGGCACCCTGAACTGAACCATGACCGAACAGACCTTGATCCTCGGCCGCGAACGGCACCTCGTCGCGACCCTCACGGCCGCCAGACCCGGCAGCGCGCCGCCCCAGTGGGTGGCCGTGCTCACCAATTCCGGTGTGATCGGCCGCGCCGGCCCGCACCGCATGAACATCCGGCTGGCGCGCCAGTTCGCGGCCATGGGCATTCCCAGCATCCGCTTCGACATGAGCGGGCTGGGCGACAGCAAGCGTCCGTCCGGCACGCTGCCGCAGGTCGAGCAATGGGTGGAAGACACCCGCGCGGTGATGGACGTGGCGCAGGAACACTTCGGCCAGGTCCGCTTCTTCATGGTCGGCTTTTGCTCCGGCGCCGAGGTGGCCCACCTCACCGCCTTGCAGGACACCCGCCTGCGCGCCGCCGTGCTGTGGGACTTCTATGCCTTCCCGACGAGGCTGTCACGGCTGTACAAGCTGTGGCACCGCGTGCAGCGCACCAGGCCCGAAGAATTCATGGACAAGGTCCGCAGCCGGCTCACACGCACCATCGGCAAGGTCGTGCCGGCCGCCGCCCCGTCTGCGCCCAGCCTGAACACCGGCACGGTCACGCCGCGCCACGTCTACATCAGCCGATTCAATGAACTGGCCAAGCGGCAGTTCGAGATGTTCTTCTTCTACAGCGGCGGCGAGCCCGAGTGGTTCGCCTACCGTGGGCAGTTCAAGCACATGTTCGGCAAGCAGCCCTTCTACCATCAGGTGGCCTTCGACCAGCTGATGGTCAGCGATCACCTGATCACCACGAAGGCGGCACAGTTGGGCTTTGCCCAGGCGGTCGAGCGCTGGCTCGCCGAGCGCGTGCTGAACCGCTGAGCCGCTGAACAGCCGCTCGGCCGGCAACTGGCCGGGATCCAGCCTGCATCCAGCCGTTCAAGGCTGGGGCTGCCAAGGCGTCGGCTGATCCAGCACCGGCAAAGACAGGTGGCTGACCGCCGCCGCGCCGCCGCCGTGGTGCACCTTGTTGACGGCCACGACCGCGTCCACCTCGTCCTGCATCGGGCCACCGGTTTGCAGATTGCGCGCCAGTTGCGGGAAGCTGCTGCTGGCCAGCGTCAGGCGGATGCGGTGCCCCTTGGGCACCAAGTAGGCGATCGAGCGCATGTTGACGGTGACGTCGTAGCTGCGCCCGGCTTCCATCAAGACCGGCCGCGCCACGCCGTCGCGGTAGCGCATGCGCAATGCGCCCTCCTGGATGTTGGTCGCCCGGCCATCTGGCCAGACATGCACCAGCCGCGCCACGATGTCGGTGTCCCGCGCAGTCGATGACACACGCAGCTTCGCCGACAGCGGGCCGGCGATGCGCAGATCCGCATCCAGTGGGTCGGAGGTGTAGACCAGCACGTCATCGCGCGACTCCACCTCGCGCTGGTCCACCGGACCCGAGCGATCGTCGGGGTTCCCGGTGCAGCAGATCGGCCCACCGCGCGTGGGCACGGGGTTCATGGGGTCGGAGGTGTAGCTGTCGCTGCCCTGCGCCTCACGCGCTTGGGGCAGCAGCTTGCCGCCACCCTTGGCGCTGTTGGCAGGCTTGTCGGCGGCCAGGTACCAGCGCGTGTGTCGCACGCCCCGTGGGGGCCACTGATCGGCGCTCATCCATTGGTGCTCCCCCAGCACATAGAACAGATAGGGCGGCAGCGCGCGCAAGCCCTCGCCTTCGTCCTTGAGCCAGTGGTCGAACCAGGCGCGGAAGTACTGCGCATAAGGCAGTGCCGTGTTGCGCACCTCCAGTTCGCCAAAGTGGTCGGTGTCCTTCAGGGTGAGGTGATCGCAGTGGTTGCCGGGCGCCAGAATCACATGCTGCTCGACGCCGGGCGCCTGCATGTCCGCCAGGGTCAGGGTGCCCTGCACGGTCTGATCGCCCCAGGTGTTGATGGCCAGCACAGGCACGGCCAGCACATCGCCATCCGAGACGAAGTCATGGTGCGCTGTCTGCCAGCGGCTGTCGTTCAGCGGCATGGCCAGCAACTCGGCAAAGCCGTTGGGGGCGCTTTGCAGGCGCGGCAGCATGTCCTTGAGCGGCAAGTTTCGCAATGCCTGTGCATGGTCCACGGATTCGGCGATGGGGGCATCGGGCCGCAGATTGCCATGCACCTGGAACCAACCGAAAGGAGAAGCCAGATACAGCACGCCGCCTTGGTACCAGGCAAAGGATTCGTGCCCGCCCCGCGCCACGCCCAGTCCGCCACCCGCACCCGATGTCACCATGGCCTTGTGCGCCGGATGCCGCCCGCGTGCCAGCGAATGCTGCAACTCTCCCAGCGCCGAACAGCCGAAGGTGCCCACACGCCCGTTCGACCAGGCCTGCTGCGTGATCCAGTCCAGCGTGGCTTTGCCGTCGCTGGTGGCATGCTGCCAGATGCGGAATTCGCCTTGCGAATCGAACTTGCCGCGCACATCCTGGATCAGCACGGCGTAGCCCTGCTTGGCATAGTCCGTGGGCAAGGCCGGGAAGTCCAGGCGCCCATAGGGCAGGCGGATGTAGATCGTGGGCAGCGGCCCCTTGGCGCCACGCGGCTTGTAAAGACTGGCCGCGAGCACGACACCGTCGGGCATGGTGATGCGCACATCGTTGTCGACGGTGTAGCCACCCACCAGCGCACGGACCTGGGTCTGCCAACGCGTGGGCACCTTGCCCGTTTTCCAGGCCAGCAGTGCGGCCGCCGCGCCCAGGGCGCCCAGCAGCACACAGGCCAGCAGCCATCGCCATAGCTTGGTCATTTCGTTTCTCCTCCTTGATTGCGCCGCACGTCAGGCTCAGGCCAGATCGCGCAAGGGATGCCTGTGGGCCGGCCACGGACTGTGGAAGAACGCGTCCACCTCTGCCGGGGCCACCTCCACCAGCGCGGCATGGCGCCACCTGGGCGCGTGGTCCTTGTCGATGACCAGGGCGCGCACACCCTCGACGGTTTCGCTGTCGCGGCCTTTGCGCAGCGCAAAGCAGTTGCGCACGATGTCGCGCTCCATGCGAAAGACCTGTGCCAGCGTCATCGAACGCGCACGCCGGATCTGTTCAAGCGTCACGCACATCATCAGGGGCGAATGCCCCGCCATCTGCTGCAGGACGCCTTGCGCCCATTCGCTGCCGTCTTGGGCATCGGCCTTTGCCTGCGCCCGCAGCGAGGCCTCGATCTCCACCATGGTCGGCAGGCTGAAGTGCCGCGAGATCTCCGACATGTGGGGGCGGAGCGTTTCCGCGGGCATCTCAGCCGGCCCATGCGCTTGCGCGTGGGCTTTCACACGTGGCACGAGGTCCGCACCGGATGCCAATGGCTGCGCCTTGAAGCTGTCCAGCAAGGCCCTCAGGCTGGTGGCCTGTGCCGGCACATCGGCCAGGCCCAGGGCCAGCGCATCGCTGGCATTGAGGTGCGGCCCGACCACCCCGAGGTATTCGCCCACCGCGCCGGGGCAGCGCGACAGGAAGTAGCCGCCCGCCACATCGGGGAACAGGCCGATGAGCGTCTCCGGCATGGCCATGCGCACGGCTTCGGTCACCACGCGCAGATCGGCGCCTTGGGCCAGGCCCATGCCACCACCCATGGTGATGCCCTCCATCCAGGCGACGATGGGCTTGGCGTAGGTGTGGATCAGGTGATCGAGGGCGTATTCCTCGGTGAAGAAATCGTCGATGGCCAGGTCGCCCGCGATGGCGGCCTCGTGCATGAAGCGGATGTCGCCCCCGGCGCAGAAGTGCACCGCGCCTTGCGGCTGGCCCTGCTCGTCCACACGGCCTGCGCCGCGCAGCAGCACGCCATGCACCTGCGCATCACCGGCCCAGGCCGTCAGCGCGGCGTCCAGCTCGCGCACCATCTGCAATGACAAGGCATTGAGTGCCCGGGGCCTGTTCAGGGTGATCACACCCAGGCCACCCACCACTTCCGTCAGAACCAGGCTCGCCATGCACCGCACCCCATCCACCTCGAATACCAGTTGCCGGCATTCTAGGCGTGGACGGGGTACCGGCCGCCGCAGGCGATGCGGCGGATGCTGCGGCAAATGCCGCACCTTTTGGCGCCTCCCTTTATTGACGCCTCCCCTGGCTGCTTTCTCTGGCTTATTGATTGCTTGATCGCTTGAGTGGCTTCACCGCGCCGAGCCTGAACCCGGCACCGCGTTGGGAATCTCATGCAGACGCCCGGAATGCGTGGTCACGTAGACACTGCTTTCCGAAAAGCCGCTGCCCGCCTTGCCCACCGCTGCGGCACTGGGCATGGACAGACCCTTGGCCAGCACGCACAGGCTGCCGTTGCCGGGCTCCAGGCGCCAGACCTCGCCGCCCCAGTAGGCCACCACATAGAGCCGATCGGCCCCATCGATGCCCAGGCCGTCCAGCCAGGTCCAGGTGCGGGCCGAGGGCGCCTCGGCGACCACCCTCACGGCCGCCGTGGCCCGGTCCACCGCCAGGATCTTGGCCGGCAGCATCTGGTTCACATAGAGCGTCTTTTCGTCCTTGCTCAGCGCAAGGCCGTTGCTGTTGAGTTTGAGCCAGCCCCTTTGCACCGTGCCATCGGCCAGCACGCGGTCCAGGCTCTGGGCCAGGTCGTCGGAGGCGTAGAAGGTGCCGTCGCTGGCGCGCACCACGCCATTGGACATGGCCAGGCCCTTCTTCACATGAGGCGTGACCGCGCCCGTCGCGAGGTTCACATGGGCGATACCGGCGCCGCCCAGCGCAGGCAGCAAGCCGTTGATCGGGCTGTTGCCGATGCCGACATAGGCGTCCTGCGGCCCGGCCACGGCGATGCCGCCCGGAAAGCCCAGGCCCGACGAGGCCACCACCACAGGGCTGCCCCCCGGCTGATCCAGGCGCGAGAGCTTGGCGCTGACGATGTCGCTATAGAGCAGGCGCCCGCTGGTGTCGAAGGCGATCGATTCCAGCGCGCCCTGCTTTTCGAGCAGCACCTTGTGCGGGCCGACGCCGGGACAGTCCGGCAGGCCCGAATCGGCCGCCTGCGCCACAGCAAGAAAGCTGCCCAGGGCGCATGCGACCGCCCATCGCAGCGCGATGGAAGGCGCGTGATTGAACTTGGCGTGTCCCATGGACGTGCTCCCCTTTATGAAAAGAACCATTGTGATAACTAAATCACAAGCAGATCGTATCCGGCCGTCCATGCCATGCGAATCGGGGAAACACTGAGCGACCAGAAAGGCCAGGCCAGCCCCGCCGCTCCCCTACACTTCGACCCCATGAGCCGTACCGACGACACCCTCAGCGAGCCCCTGAGCACCCCCGATGGCATCACATTGCACGTCCATCACTGGCCAGTCGCTCAACCCCGAGGCATCGTCCAAATGGCCCATGGCCTGCTCGAACACCTGGGCCGCTATGACGAGCTGGCACGCACGATCAATGCGGCCGGGTGGGCCGTCGCGGGCATCGACCACCGGGGCCACGGCCGCTCCACAGGCCCGCGCGGCAGCATCCGCGAAGCCGACAACCTGCTGCGCGACCAAGCCCTGCTGCACGACCAGCTGAGCCAGCACTACCCCGGCCTGCCCCACGTGATGCTGGGTTGCAGCATGGACGGCATGGTCTGCGCACGCCTGGCGGCCGAGCTGACGCAGCCGGACAGCGGCGCGCCCTGGTCCCGGCCGATCGACGGCCTCATCCTGATCGCGCCGGCGCTGGAGCCCAGCCTGCCGGCGCCGCAAAGGGCCACCCTCTCGGTGCTGGCCCGGCTGGTGCCGGACCTGCCCTTTCCTGTGGCGCACCGGGCCGACTGGATCACCACCGACCCGGCCGTCGTGGCCGAGATCCAGGCCGACCCGCTGGTGCACTTCACCATCACCGCCCGGATCACCCAGTTCATGACCAGCGCCGCACGCACGGCCTTTGAGCGCGCGCCGCAATGGCGCACGCCCACATTGCTGCTGTATTCCGAGATCGACAAGCTGGTGACCCCGCAGTCCTGCCGCCGCTTCGCACAGCTGGTGCCCGCCGAACTGATGGAAGCGCACGCCTACAGCGACCTGGCCCACGACCTGGTGCACGAACCCGGCAAGGCCCGCCCCCTGGCGCGCATCGTCGAGTGGCTGGGGCGGATCAAGTAAGGACCGCGCCGCCCATGCCACGCCGCAAGCATCAAGACGCCAGCACGTCCGCCGCCGACGTCACCGCCGACGTCACCGCCGAGACATCGCCCGGGTCGCCGCCCGCGCCTTCGCCCGACGCCGCCTTCGCGCTGCCCGACACCATCGTGCCGTCGGACACCCGCACGCGCCTGTTGCAGGCGGCGATGTCGGAGTTCATCGAAGCGGGCTATGCCGGCACCGACACCAACCGCATCGCCCGCCGCGCCGGCTTCGCGCCCCAGACCTTCTACCGCTGGTTCCACGACAAGGCTGACATCTTCACCGAGGTGCTGAAGGTCTGGGAGGAACTGGAAAGCGCCATGCTGCGCAGCGTCATCGAGACGCCCGAGACCGATCCCATGCAGATGGCCGAAGCCTGCGTCGACAGCTTCCAGGCCTTCCTGACCTTCCGACGCAACCTGCGCTCGGTGATGGCCAGCGTGCCAGATGTGAGGCTGGCCCGCGCGCAGGCCCGCCAGCGATTGATGGCGCTGCTGTGCAGCCTGCGTGCCGGCATGAGCAAAGAAGAACTGGGCAGCCTGCTGGTTCAGTTCGAGCAGCTGTGCGAGGCCTTGGCCCAGGGCGAGTTCGACGACCTGGGCCTCAGCGGCGAGGCCGCGATGCGCGACCTGGCCGCCCTCGTGGTCAGGCTGCGCGGGGGCTGAGCCCCCCTTCAAACCCTCGCTCATCCCCGAGCGATGATCCGCTCGATGTTGCGCTCGGCAAAAGCCGCCGTCGACAGCGCCGGGTTGGCCACCAGCGAATCGGGAAACAGCGACGAGTCCATCACGTACATGCCCGGGTAGCCCTTGACCTCGCCGAAGTCATTGGTGGCCAGGCCCAGCGGGCAACCGCCCAGCGGGTGATAGGTGGCGTCGTCGCCCACTTGCTTGCCGCCGAACCAGCCCTTGATGTAGTGGGCGCCGTTGGCCTTGTTGATGCGGTCATAGACATGCCGCGAGCTGGTCACCGGCTCGTCCTTGGCGGTGGTCGACCAGTTCAGCACCGATTTCTGCGATGCGGCGTCGTAGCTGAAATGGCCCAGCTCCGGCGTTTGCGTCATGGAGATGTGCGCCGTGCTGAAGGTCTCAATGCCGAGCGGAATGGCGATGTTCATCGAATACACCTTCTGTCCGCGGTGGTCGGTGGCATCGATGCCCGAAGCCGGCAGCACCGAGTTCTTGGCCCCGGTGGATGTCAGCACATTGCGCACCATGAAGATCTCGCCATTGGAACTCCAGCGCGTGCCCACATGCTCGTTCAGATTGGGCAGTGTCCCGGTCGCGCGACACTTGACCAGCAGCTGCGTCGTGCCCATGCTGCCGCCGCCCAGGAACAAACGATCGCAAGAGATGGTGCGCGTGGCCAGCACCTTGCCCGTCACGTCGATCTGCTTGGTCGAGACAACATAGCGGCCATCGTTGGCGCGGCTGATGGAGGTCACCTCCGTCAAGGGCTGGATGCGCACCAGGCCCGTGCCCACCGCCTCGGCGAGATAGGTCTTGTCCAGGCTGCGCTTGCCATAGTTGTTGCCAAAGCCGCCTTCGCTGCCCAGGGCCGACTTGGGCACCTTGCCGGCTTCTTCCTGCTCCATGTAGGCCATGTCATAGCCGGAGTCGAGGGTGCGCCACGGGTAGCCCGCCTTGGCTGCCTGCGCACAGGCCACGCGGGCGTACTTGTGATAGGCGCTGGCCTGGAAGTAGGCGGGGCGGATCATGTTGGCGCCCAGGCTCTTGAGCGCGCGCGGGTAATACACGTTGTACAGCTCGTTGATGTCGATGCTGGCCGGCAGGATGCGCTGCAGCGTGTCGCGATAGGGTGTGATCAGCATGGCCAGGTTGACGAGCGAGCCGCCCCCCACGCCACGGCCCACGTACACGTCCATATTGGGCGAGGACACCACGTCCAGCACGCCTGCGGCCACGGGCACCTTCAGCAGGCTGCTGACGGGGATCACGCCCCCGATGGTCGAGAACACGGCGCTGATGCGGTCCTTGAACCACATGGCCCGCTCATCGGGCGAAAATGGCTTGCAGAAGATCTTGCCGTCCTTGCCCGGGGTGTTCCACAGCCGCCCCATCTCCAGGATCGTCACCGGCTGTCCCTGCTGCGCCAGCCGCAACGCCGTCACCGCACCGCCATAGCCCGAACCGACCACGAGATTGGGAACATGTTCATCGGCGAGGGCAGCATAAGCCTCGTCCGTCATCAGGCCGGCCAGCGCCGCGGCCGTCGGGGCCGCCCCCGCGGTCAAGGCGCGCATCGGCAGGCTCACGCTGCCCAGCCCCAGCTGCGCGCCGATGGCCAGCACGCCCTGTCCCCACTGGCGCCGGTTCATCTTGATGTTCTCGCTCATCTTGTATCTCTCGGTGTTGGTCGTGCGGCAATGCTATGCATCGCCCAACGCCGAGACATTGACCGCAGCGGCCACTTATTGCCCTGAGCAGCCCAACCTGGGGAAAGCGTTGAAAGGGCTAACGCGCGAACGGCTGCGCCCTCCCCCCGCGTTTGCGGGGCTGTTGGCCCAGGTTCTGAAGGACCGCGGGCGAGGCCCAGGCTCAGATGCTGAGCGCGGCGCGAAACCCCCGGGCGGCGTAATACGACTGCACGCCGTTGTGATAGACGAAGACCTTGCCATAGCGCCGGTCGCAGAACAGCGCCCCGCCGAGCTGCCTCACATCGTCGGGCGTCGCGATCCAGCTGGACGTCTTCAGGTCGAACTCACCCAGCGCCTGAAGCTGACGGTACTGCGCCTCGGTCAGCAGTTCGACGCCCATCTCGGCAGCCATTTCCACGGCGCTGCCTTCGGGCCGGTTCTCCTTGCGGGCCAGGCGCGCCTGCCCGTCATAGCAAAGGCTTCGCCGCCCCGCGGGGCTTTCCGGCGCGCAATCGCAAAAGGTGATCCGGCTCGTTGCCGCATCGCGGGCAATGACGTCGGGCTCACCGCCCGAAGCCTCCATCGCCTGCAAGGCCTGCAAAGCCTGTGGATGGGCCTTCAGCCGTGCCTGGACGTCCTCCCAGGCAATGCCCTGGTGCCGCTGCTTGTGCTTGTCGAAGCGGGCCTGAAGGGTCTGGATGAACTGGGCCTGATCTGTCGCTGTCATGCTGCCTCACCATAGGCTGCCTGCAGCGCAGCCACATCGAACTTCTTCATCTTGAGAAAGGCCTGGGTGACGCGCGCCACCCGGGCTTCATCGGGATCGCGCATCATCTCTTCGAGCACGGCCGGCGTGATCTGCCACGCCACGCCAAAGCGGTCCTTGCACCAGCCGCATTGCTCGGCTTCGGGCACATGGGACAGCTTGGCCCAATAGCGATCGATCTCGGCCTGATCCCGGCAGCGCACGATGAACGAGATGGCCTCATTGAAGGCAAAGCCGTGGGGATGCGCGCTGTCCATCGCGGCCAGCCACTGGCCATTGATCGTGACATCCCCGAACAGCAAGGTGTCCTGCTTGTCGGGCGGCATGTCATGCGGGCGCCGCGCGATGTTGCCCAGTGCGCCATCGTCGAAGACGGAGGCGTAAAAGCGCAGCGCCTCCTCGGCCTGCCCAGCGGCCTCTCCGGTAAAGAGCAGCGAGGGCACGATGAAGGGGCGCGGCTCGCCTTCCGGCGGACTCGTCATCAGCTGCCACGAAACCCCGTAGCGGTCCTGGATCCAGCCATAGCGCGGGCTGAAGGGATAGGCATCCAGCGGCATCAGTGCCGTGCCACCTTCCGACAAGGCCGCCCACAGTTCGTCCAGCCGCGCCCTCGCCTGCGGATCACGCGTGGGATCGAAGTTGAGAAAGAAGCTGATCGAGGGGTTGAAACTGAAATAAGGCCCCGCCGAGATCGCCATGAAGGGCTGGCCGCCCAGGTGGAAGGAGACCAGATCGCAGTCGCCCGATGGCGTATCGCGGATCACCTCCACGTGGTCAATTCCCGCATCGGGAAAGACCTCGCAATAAAAGGCCGCGGCCTCCTTGGCCTGGGTGTCGAACCAAAGATGCGAGGTGATGGGATGGGGCAAGGACATCTCGACTCTCCTGTGTGGTGGCCCCTTGCCCACACGACGGGCCAGGGGCGGCGTTTTCGACACCGCGTGCGCGAGATGATGCGCAATTCCGCGGGCGGGCGCGGGCGAAGACCTGGCCCAGGGAGCGGGCTTCGGGCGAATAAACCGACATGGCCCCGCCTGCCAGTGCCCGGACGAGAGCCGAACGTCCCCTCGTCACGGCGCGCTGGCTTCCGTGACCACTTGCGGTGCGGCGGCCGGCGGCGTTGCTTCTGCCACAAGGGGTGCGGCCGGTTTCGGCGGCACACCCGAGAGCCCTGCACAGCCTTGCGACGCGCCCATGCCCTTGAGAAAGGCCCGCCGCACGCCACCTGCCGTGATGGCCGCCGCCACGCGCCTGGAATGCCGCTCCGCCCCGCTGAGCTTGCGGACCCAGCTACGGAAAGGCACGAGGCCTTCTGCCGTGCGCTTGACCATGCCCACGGCCGAATCCTCCGCCATGCTGCCGCCCCGCTCCAGCAAGGAGGGCTGCGTATCCGAGGGCGGCGCGTCCAGATCGGCCCCCAGCACCTCGTCCAGGGCGCCGATCTGCAAGGCCAGGGCCTCGCAACTGCGATCGTCCGGCAAGGCATAGGCCCCCTTGCTGGCAGCCACCAGCACCGACGGGATCTCGCTCTTGACGATGTGCAGGTCGGACAGCGGCGTTGCGGCGGCATCGGTCACGCGGGTCTGCGTCTTGGAAGCGCAGGCGCCGAGCGAGAGCGCAACGGCGAGGACAAGGGCCCTTTGAAGGAAAAGCATGGGTGGAACCTCCTGAAACCGGCTCATCGTAGCGTGGGCTCAGGCGGCGCAGGCACCCATTTCGAGGGAGAACGCCACACTGCCCGCGGCACCATGAAAAAAGCGGCCCGCAAGGGCCGCCTTCTTGGTGCTGAATCAGCGATCGGCTGCTCAGGCGCCAGCTTCGCGCGCGGCACGCTTGCGATCGTGCTCTTTCAGATGGCGCTTGCGCAGGCGGATGCTCTTGGGCGTGATCTCGACCAGCTCGTCGTCCTCGATGAACTCGACGCCGTATTCCAGCGTGAGGTCGATCGGCGGCGTGATCTTGATCGCGTCTTCCTTGCCGCTGACACGGAAGTTGGTCAGCTGCTTGGTGCGCGTCGCGTTGACGACCAGGTCGTTGTCACGGCTGTGGATCCCCACGATCATGCCTTCGTACACCGGGTCGTTCGGCTTGACGAACATGCGGCCACGGTCGTCCAGCTTGCCCAGGGCGTAGGTGAAGATTTCGCCATCGTCCGAGCCACGGGTCAGGTTGAGGAACTCGTTGCTGAAACCGATCAGGCCACGCGCGGGGATGCGGTACTCCAGGCGCACGCGGCCATGGCCGTCCGGCTCCATGTTGATCATCTCGCCCTTGCGCAGGCCCAAAGCCTGCATCACGCCACCTTGGTGGATCTCTTCCACGTCTGCCGTGACCAGCTCCATCGGCTCGCACTTGACGCCGTCGATGTCCTTGAACAT
>CAYPUS010000056.1:0-12726 GCA_964413815.1 uncultured Aquabacterium sp.
GACGCGGATCTTCAGCATCTCATCGGTCTCGGTGTTGTTGACCAGGTAGCTCAGGCCCCGCCAGGCGCTTTCAAGCTGCTGGAACTCGGGGTGGTGCAGGATCTTGTTGACCTGCTCGGACAGCTTGGCGTCCAGCGCGGCGATCATGGCCTCGATCGAGCCGATGACATCGCTGCTGATCAGCTTGGTTTGCGACAGGGCCTGCTGGGCCAGCGTCAGCACCGCTTCTTCGACCGCCGACTTGGCGTTCTCGTTCTGCGGCTTGAATTCCTTGTTCAGCAGCGAGGCGAAATCACCACCCTGGTATTCGACGCCTTGCAGCGCGGCGCTCTGCGATTGTGCTTCGGACATGTATTGCTCTCCTTATTGCTGGGCTTCGGGCTTCTTGCCCGCGTCGGCCAGGGACTTCAACAGGGCCTCGTCCTTGAGGACCTTGGCCAGCAGCTCTTCGGCGCCGGTCTTGCCATCCATGTAGGTCACCAGATTGGCCAGTTGCTGGCGCGCTTCCAGCAGCTGCTTGAGGCCGTCGACCTTGGCAGCGATGGCGGCAGGAGAGAAGTCGTCCATGCTGGAGAAGGTCAGGTCGACCGCCAGATTGCCTTCCCCGGTCAGGGTGTTGGGCAGCTGGAAGGCCACGCGCGGCTTCATCGACTTCATGCGCGCATCGAAGTTGTCGACATCGAACTCCAGGAACTTGCGATCGGCCACAGGCGCCAGCGGCTCGGTCGGTTTACCCGACAGATCGGACAGCACGCCCATCACGAAAGGCAGTTGCACCTTCTTCTCGGCGCCATACAGCTCGACGTCGTATTCAATCTGGACGCGCGGCGCGCGATTGCGGGCAATGAACTTTTGACTGCTGGTGGCCATGCTTCGCTCCTGGATGGTCAATGGCGTTGAGAAGGGAAATCAGTACTGATCGAGAGAGACGCCGGCCAGCTTGCCGACCTGGTCGATGCTGTCGGGCACGAGGTCGCGGATGATGTCGACGAAGTTCTTGCTCATCAGGCGCTGTGCGCGGCGGATGAACAGCGGCGCGGGGTTGGAGGGCTCGTTGGCCTCCAGCCACTGGCAGACTTTTTCGAGGGCCTGGATGGCATCTTCGCGGGTGCGCAGCTCGCCGGTCTGGAACATGGCAGCCGTGTGGGCGACGCCTGCTGCAGACAGGTCGCCGCCCACATCTGCCGCCGCCGCAGTGTGGGATCCGGCGGTGGCGCCGCTGGCTTGTGCGGCGACATCGCTGAAGGTCTGCGCCAGTTGGCGCAAGGGACGGAATTCGGGGCCGGAGATGCTGGCACGCTCGGCGATCACAGCGTCGATGGCCGAGACCGTGTCGGCCATGCCGCCCAGCGCGGCGAGCACGCCTGGCTGCTGGGCTTCGGCGTCGCGCAATGCCTGCTGCACGCCCGCCATGGGGGTGACGGTTTCGTCGCCGTGCGGCTGGGCCTTGCCGGTGGCCAGCTCGATGTCGCGTCCGGTCAGGCCGCTGCGGCCGGCACCGATGGGAGCCTTGCGCAGGTCAAGCAGAAAGGCCTGGCCATCGACCAGCGGGGCCAGCGCATTCAGGCGCATGGTCGGGTCATTGCCATCGTCGGCATCGAGCATCGGGTGGACATGGTCCCAATGCACGGACAGCAGGCCGTGGATCAGTTTCAGCCCATCGGCTGCCGCGCCCAGGCCCTGCAGCCGGGTGGCCGCGCGCAGCAGTTGGGTGGCCACGCGCAGATCCTTGGTGCGGCCCAGCAGATCGAGCGACAGGGTCTGGACCTTGCGCCAATCGGGCTCTTCGGCGGGGATGATGGTTTCGCCGAACTGCTGCTCGGGCTTGCCCCGCGCCGCTTCTTCCAAGGCCAGGAAGCTGGCGTCGTATTCCAGGTCCGGGCCGCAGGGCTGGCTTTCGTCGCCAAGCGGGGCCAGGAGGGTGTCGACGTCGATCAGGGCCATGGTGAATTCCGACTGCAAGGGCGTACCGTGTTGGGACCGTTGCGACTGTAGGGATCCGGTCCCGGGGTCACACCTGCCAAAAGTCATGTAGGACAGGCAGGTCTTCAAACTAGGGGGATGGGCCGCCGTCGGCGCGGACCATCCCCTTGCACGGTCAGAACGCCGCGCAGCTGCTGTCGGCCCGCATGCCTGCGCAATTGGTCAGTTGCGGGCCGCGGCGCACTTTCACCCATTCCAGGGCCAGCGCATCGGCACCACCATCGCCCAGTGCCAGCCCGCCCGTCGCGGTGTTGGCAGGCGTACACACTTGAGGCCGGCTGAGCTGGCCGTGCACATAGACGTCGGTGCGCAGCTCGTTGAGCATGTCGCTGCCTTCGAAGCTGCGGTCGATCTCGCGCTCGGGCCCGCCCTCGGGGCTGCCACCATTGCCCGTGACGGCGGCGATCGTGAAGCGCTGGAAGGCCGGGGTGGCCGTGTCGAAACCGGTGATGTCCTGCTCGACGCTGTTGGGCTGGGCGCCAGGGGTCACATTGGGCGGGGTCTGCGCACCCTCGACATTGAGGGTGCCGAAGCGGTTGCCTGCCGCCGTCAACTGCACATTGGCGCCCTGGCCCACGATGAGATTGAGCACCTCCGCATCGATGGCGCCCGTCTGCGTGATGGGCCCGCTGCTCAGCAGATTGAGCTGACGGATGCCGGTCTGCCCACCCAGCGCGATGCCTTGGGTGCCCTCGCCCTGGTTCTGCAGGGTGACGGCGCCTGCGCCATCGAGCGCACCGGCTTGCACGCTGATGCGGCCCGTGTGCGTGTTCGAGCCAATCACGTAGCGCGCCGAGGGCGGCGTGCCGCCGGCGGCGGGCAGGCCAAACCAGCGCCGGTCGATGTTGAAGCCGCTGCCGCTGCCCTCGGCCGAACCGATGTGGATGACCCGGTCGTTCAGGGACGTCGCCTGGGCAGGGTTGTTGATCTCCATGGACATGGGCCGGATGTTGATGCGTCCGGTGGTGTTGAGCTGCGGCGCGACATCGCCCAGCAGCAGAGACTGCGCCTCGGGGTCGGCGCTGGCGCCGATGACGATGTCGGCCGTCGAGGCCAGGGACACGCCGCTGTCCTCGGAGGCGGCGCTCTCGACCACCAAGCCGCTGCCGCCGCTGGTGACCTGCAGGCCGGCGCCGCTGGTTTGCATGGTCTGGCCAACCAGGGTGATCAAGGGTGCGGCGCCACTGTCGGCCGTCAGAATGCGCAGACTGTTGATGCGCAGGCCGGCCGAGCCTGCGCCGCCACCGACCGCCAGGCCATGGATCTTGACCCCGCCTGCGCCCGTGCGCATCACCACATCCTGGTCGATGTCCACACCCATGTGCTGGCCGACAGGTCCGCCCCCTTCGGACTTGCCGACCACGGTGATGGGGCCGCTGGTGGCGGTGATGTCGGTGTCGTTCAGGCGCACCCCGGTGGCCGAGGTGCTCGTGCCTTCGATGCTGACGCTGCTGCCGGCGATGGCGGCATTGTCGATGTCGACGCCGTTCTGGCTGCTGCCCTCGCTGCCTGTGCTGCCGCCCGCGCCCGTGATGGTGACGCTGCCCTGCCCCGCGTTCAGCGTGGCATTGGTGATGCGCACGCCAGCCGCATTGGTCAGCCCCTGATCACTCTGGTTGACGGGGGGTTGCCCTGCGCCAGTGAGCACCAGTTCGCCCCCATTCGTGTCGATGACCACTTCGTTGGGACCCAGCACAACGGCCTGAGCCGCTTCCCGGCCGACAAGCATGGGGCTTCCGCCAGCGGGCTCGCCGATGATCAGACTGCCACGGCCGTCCGGCTCGGCCTCGCTCTTGTCCACATCGGCATGGAGCGTGACGTTCAGGCGGCTCTCGCCGCTGGCCGCGATGCTGGCGCCGCCCGCCACCTGCAGGTCGTTGGTGGAGGCCAGGGTCAGGTCGACCGCATCGGTGCCGATGTTGCGGTTGATGGCGGCATCGCCGTACACATACATGAAACCGTCGTTGAAGACGCTGCCTTCCCAGTCGCCATGCCGGGCTTCGATGCGCACGCTTGTACCCTCATTGAGCAGGCGGCTGATCTCCGAGGCGCTCACATAGCCACCGAAGTATTCGCACCGCCGCTGCCGCCGCCGATCAGGATGTTGCTGGAGATCAGCCGCCACAGGCCGCCAGCCCCCAGCGTGCTGCCCGCCACGCCCTCGCGTTCGGCAATGAAGACCTGGGGCGCGGCGATGGTGAGGGTGCCGCCCTGGCCTCCGCCGGCGCCGACGGCCCGGATCTGCCCAAGGGACTCGACGCGCCCGGAGGGATTGCGCCAGGTGACCGGGCCGTCTCCGAGGATGTCCGTGCTGAGCACCACATTGCCGCCATTGCCCGCGGCCGTGGCATTCGCCTCGATCAGGCTGGCGCTGTTGGTGTGGACCAGTGCCGATGCTTCGCTGTCCGTGGCGTTGCGGGTGTCGAGGGTGATGTTGCCGCCACCCGAGGGGCCGTTGGCCAGCAGCCTGGCGACGGCGCCCACGCCATCACCGTCGCCATGGCCACCCACCAGCACCTTGTGGCCGGTCATCAGGATGCTGCCGGCCTGGGCCGTGCCGTTGGCCGCGCTGACATCGATGGTGCCGGCGTTGACGGCCGCATTGTTTTCTCCGCGCGCGTCCACGGTGACGCTGCCCTGCCCGTTCACGCCACGGGCCAGGATCGCACCGGTGTTGTAGGCGCCATTGGGCGACTGTTCGGTGCCATAGCCGGCCGTCAGCACGGCCGGCGTGGGTGCGAGGTCGCCACCGTTGTTGCGGTTGTACAGATTCGCCTGGGCGATCACGACCGTGCCATCCGTGGCTTCGATGTTGCCCGCATTGAGCGCCACGCGGCGCACGCTGAGGTTGCTGCCCTGGCCTTCGGCCGGCAAGGCCTCGTAGGACACGAGCCTGATGAAACCGCTGTCGCCCACTTCCATCTCGACGGTGCCCGCGGCCACCACGCCGACGCTGCCGCCGCCGTTGGCGCGCAGGGTGCCTTGGTTGCGCACGCGGTCGCCGACCAGGAAGATGCTGCCGCCGTCGCCCGCGACCATCGTCACACCTTCTTCCACATCGAGCGTGGCGTCGCTGAAGTCGCCATAACCACCGTAGCCACCATAGCCCGACGGCACGCCGGCGTCACTGACAAAGCGCACATAGGTGGGATCGGCCAGCAAGGCCGCGTAGTTGTCGGCGGCAAGGTCGGGATCAAGATCGAGCGTGGACAAGACGAGCGAGCCGCCACCTCCGAAGCTCGCGCCGCGATGAACGTGAATACCATCGCGGTTGATCAGGTACACGCGGTTATTTGCCGTGAGCCCACCAGCCAGTTCGCTGGTGCCCGGACCGACCACCCGGAACACCGTGAGGTCCCGGGCATTGAGCGCGGTGTTGGTGACGCGGCCGGCCGAGCCGATGCTGAAGCTGTCGAAGTGCCACACCGCCGTGCCGGAGGTCTGGAGGTAGTTCTGCACGGGATTGGCCGTGGTGCTGCCATTGGTGTTGACGCTGCCCGCGCCGGCAACCGGTTGCGTCGCCTGGCCTGCCAGCACGGGCATGGTGGTCGGTGCAGGCGCCTGCGCGAAGGCCGAGGCAAAACAACCGGCGCCGCACAGGGCCGCGATCAGGGGGCGCAGACGCGGCGCGCCGAGGCGCTGGGCTGCACGAAGGTGAGATGGGCGTGACATGGTGAACCTCTCCGATCAGAACGCGTGCTGGGCCTGCAGGAACAGCCGCACCTTGTCCTTGTCTTGGTCATCGGCCAGGGCGCGCTGCTTGCCGCGCCAGGCCACCGTGGCCTTGAGGGAAGGCCAGCCCGGATAGCTCGCGACAAAGCCCAGGCCCGCGCCGCGCAGGTAGACCTCATTGCCTTGGTCGTCGGCCGGGTCGAGGTCGCGCGACTTGCGGCCCTTGGCCCAGTCGTACAAGGCGAACACGCTCACCCTCGGGGTCACCAGGTAGCGCAGCTCGGTGTTGAGCAAGGTGGCTTCGTCGGAGGGGCCTTCGGCGCTGGGGTAGGCGCGCACGCCGCGCGGCCCGCCCAGCGTCATCTTCTCGGCCGGGTCGAGGTTGCGCGTGGCCAACTGCTGCGTGACCGAGGCGAAAGCGCTCAGGCGCGGCACGATGGCCTGCAGGCGCGAGTAGTTCAGCTCGGCCTTGCCGAAGCGGCCGGCCTTGTTGTAGTCGCCCCATGCGGCATCGTCGGCGCGGGCCTGTTCCGACTTCAGGCTCAACTGCCCCCAGCGGAAGGTCGCCGAAGCGCCATTGAAGCCGCCGCCCAGAAATGCGTCACGCGACTCGTAAGTGAAGCCTGCCGAGACACCATGGATGCGCTTGTCCTCGCGCGGCAGCACATCGCTCATCTGACCGAACTCATCACGCAGATGCTTTTGCTCGGCGCCCAGGCGGGCCATCAGGGTGCGCGTGCGCGAACGCAGCAGCGGGTAGCTCAGGTTGGCCTCAAGCACGCGGGCCGAGCCCTGCGGCTCCAGATCGGCGAACTCGCCGCCGATGTCGTACTGCACCTTGGCATAGGCCACCGACAGCCGCGCGGGCGTGTAGGCCACGGGCAACTCATAGGCCACCCGGCCCACCTTCACCGCCGCGCCGCTGCTCAGCAGGGCCTGCACATCGAGGTTGTCGCCGATGCCCAGCGGGTTGTTCAGCCGCGCCAGACCCGACAGGCGCCAGCGGCCTGCGCTGCGCGAACCCTGGTTGTCCAGCGTCAGGGAGGCATCCCACGCGCGCGACGCACGGGTCTGGATGCTCACGTTGTAGACGCCTTCGTCACCGGCTGGCGCCAGCGCCGCCCGGGCCTTGACCCCCGGCATGTCGTTGAGCGCGAACATCACACGCTCGAGCGAGGCGGTGCTCAGCAAGGCGCCACCGCGCAGGTCGAAGAAGGACAGCAGACCTTCCACACGGTCGCGGCTCACCGGCGCATCGGGACCATCGGCCACCTCGATCCTGGCCAGCCGGGGCTCGACGACCTGGATGACCAGCTTGCCCTGCCCCACGTCCTGCTCGGGAAAACCAAGCGACACCAGCGAGTAGCCGGCAGCCTCATAGCGCTTGCGCACATCGGCCATCAGCGCGCCCAGCGCGGCTTCGTCCATCGGTTTGCCGATGTAGGGATCGGTGACGTTGGCGATCTGGAAAGGCGTGAGGATCGAGTTGCCCTGCAGGTGGAATTCGCGCAGCACGAAGCTGACGGCGGGCGCCGGCTCGGAGCGTCCCTGTGCCTCGGCCTGATCGGGCGCGGCGGGCGGCAGGGCCGGCATGCTGGGCACCGCGGGGATCTCGCGGACGATCTCGCCAGCCTGGGGCACATGAGCGGGCACGGCGGCCTGCGCCACCACTTGTGCGATGGCCTGCCCCACCGGCGAAAGGCCGGCCAGCAGGGCCAGCGGCAGCGCGCGGCGTACCAGGCGCCGGGCACAAGGAGAAACGACAAGGGACATGACGGCGACGACGCGTGACATCTCAGCTTCCTAGTTGCATGCGGCCATTGCCGATCACGTTGAAGGGGGCCCAGAAGAAGGGGTGCGTGAAGCGGCGCGACTTCTGCACCTCCAACTGCGCCTCGCGCATGGCATCCATCAGGTCCGAGCCCTCGGTCATGGCCTTGTACATGTGCGTCATCAGGGCCTCGGTGGCGTCATCGGCCACCGGCCACAGCGAGGCGACCATGCTGCTGGCGCCGGCCGACAGGAAGGAGCGCGTGAAGCCGACGATCTCGTCGCCCTTCTCGACCTTGCCCAGGCCGCTTTCGCAGGCCGACAGCGTGACCAGGCTGACGCGGCGCATGTCCAGGTTGTAGACTTCGCGCGCTTCGAGCAGGCCGCGGTCCTGGCCTTCGCCGGCCAGCAGAATGCGCGAGAACAGGGGGTCGACCTCGTCGACCTCGGCATGGGCGGCCACGTGCAGCACGGCCCAGTGGTTGGCCTGCTGCTTGAAGGTGGGCTTGGTCGCCGCCTGCTGCACGTAGATCTGGCGCTGCTTGAAGAGCTCGGCCACCTGCTGCACTTCGCGCTCGGCGCCGGGCAGGGGCACGTTTTCGCGCGTGGCGGGGTTGCCGAAGGCCAGCAACGCATTGATGGCCTGATTGGGGCGCTGCCACAGCAGGCCGCCGACCGACGCCGAGGGCCACACCGCCACGGCGCGGCGGGCAATCAGGTAGTTCTGGCCATCGTGCAGCGCCTGGAAGGGCAGGTAATGCAGCGGCCCATGGGGCACGACGAACAGACGCTGGGTGTCACCCAGCCGGGCAGGGGCGATCAGCTTGTTGTAGAGGGCCTGGCCCAGCGCATCGACATCGCGGCGGCGCTGCACGATGGCCTGGCGGAAGTCTTCGACCTCCTTGGCCAATGCGGCCTGCGGCAGCGCCAGAGTGCGGCCTTCGAAGCGCTCCTTGCCGATCGTCCAGACCACGAGCTGCTCGCCCACGGAGTGAAACTCGAGCACGCTTTCGCCGGGCTTGAGCGCGGCCTGCAGCTGCGCCAATGTCAGCTTGCCGCCGAGCGTGTCGCCCGCGCGGCCGCGCACCGCATCGAGCAGTTGACGCGAGCGGGCATCTTCCGACAGCGACCACGCCGCGGCATAGTCCTTTTGCTCGACCGCCAGCGCGAGGGCCTGGTCGAACACCGACTGCATGTCGCCGAACAGGCCGGTGCGAACCTCTTCGCTGCGGAACCTCGCGCGCAGCGTGTTGGCCAGCGTCGTGGCCTTGAGGAAGGCGGCATAGGCCTGCTCGCGCTCATTGCGCAGCAGGTGCACCTTGCCGACGCCGACGAGCGCCCACATGCGGTGGTATTCCGAATCGGGCGTGCGGTCGCGCTCGGTGATCTGGTCGTAGACGGCCAGGGCCGCCTCGGGCTGTTTGTCGGCCAGCAAGGCCCGGGCACGCGCGCGCAGGAAGAAGCTGCCCATCTCGGCCTGGGCCTCGGCGCCGACGCCCTCCAGCTGCGCCAGGGCCGCCTTGGGCTGGCCGGCTTCGATCAGCGTGTTGGCCAGCGAGACCAGCACCTGCGGACGCAGCCGCGCACTGGCGGTCTTGAGGCTGTCCTGGTAGGCGGCCATGGCGACGACGTGATCACCCCGGCGCGCCATCACGTCGCCCAGGATCTTGTGGGAAGGCGCCAGCACCTGCTCCGGGTTGGCGCCAGGAAAAGCCAGGGCGCTGCGCGCGTACTGCTCGGCTTCATCGAGCTGGCCGGCATACAGATAGGTCAGGGCCAGATCGCGGTGGGCAACGGCCTGCAGCGCAGGCTGCTTGTCGCGCTCACCCAGGTACAGCGCCTTGCTGGCCGCACGGATGCTTTGGCGGAACTCACCCTGCTCGGCCAGGCTGACGGCCTGACCACAATAGGCATAGCCATCGAGCTTGACGACGTCGCGCGCATACAGGCTCTGGCCTTCGGCCACCAAGGTGCCCGGCTTGGCCGCATCGCGCTGGCGGACCAGGGCCTGCTCGGTGAGATGACCTCCGGCTGACGTGGCTGAGGTGGCTGAGGTGGCGGCCGAGGCAGGGGCTGCCGGCGCCGGGGCCGTCCTGGCCCGACTCTGGGCCGATGCCGGCATCGCGCTGCCCATCAGCAGTGCCGCCGACAGCGCCAGCACAGACAGCAGGCCGCCTGCCTGAGCGCGCGCGCCGCCAGCCTGGTCCGTCCCGCCTTGATTCATCGTTGATTGCCGCGGCATCCGAGCTCCTCAGCCATTGCACAGAAAAACGCGTGAGCCTAGAAAGAAGCCCAAGCATCGGCAAGTGACCTAGGTGAGGCCACCCCACACAATAGGGATGGGTTCCCCCTGGGTCCGGGGGGGAGGCCGACACATCGCCTTACGCCAGTTGCCGCAGCATGGAAGAAAGCTCTTTCGGCAGCACGGGCTTGAAGAGCACGCGGTGCCCGCTCTCGTGCACGCGTTTGACCTGGTCCGGCGAGGTGTCGCCGGTGATCAGCACCGCCGGGATGGCGAAGCCCAGCACATGCCGGATCGCATTGATGGCCTGCAGGCCGTCCTCGCCATTGCGCAGGCGCAGATCCGAGATCACCGCATGGATGGGCTCCGGGTGATTGGCCGCCAGCATCACGGCCTCGTAGATGGAGCCGGCCACCAGCACCTCGTAGTCCCACTCGAGCAGCAGCAGGCGCATGCTCTCGCGGATGTTTTCTTCATCGTCGATGAAGATCAGGGTGCGCGCATCGCCAATGGGCTGCGGCACGGTCTCGGCTTCGAGGTTCATGCCGTGCAGCGCGTTCAAGTCGGTCTGCGGCACGCTCAGGCGCACCATCGTGCCCCGGCCCACGGTCGATTCCACCGTCAGCGGGTGATCCAGCAGCAAAGCCAGGCGCTTGACGATGGCCAGGCCCATGCCCAGGCCGCGGTTGCGGTCGCGCTCGGGGTTATGCAACTGGTAGAACTCATCGAAGATGCGGGGCAGCTCGCGGGCCGGCATGCCGATGCCCGTGTCCCAGACCTCGATGTTGACGTTGGGGCCGACCGTGCGGGCAACCACCACGATGCCGCCTTCGCGCGTGTACTTGATGGCGTTCTGGATCAGGTTGCTCAGGATGCGTTCGAGCAGCTGCGGGTCGCTGGTGACGTGCTTGCCGCCCGGCTTGAAGCGCAATGCCAGGCCGGCGCCTTCGGCCTGCCCCGCGAAGTGCATGTGCAGACGGCGGAACACATCGCGGATCGGGAAGGACTGCAGCTGCGGCTCGACCACGCCGGCATCGAGCTTGGAGATGTCGAGCATGGCGTTGAAGGAGCGCTCCAGCGATTCGATGCAGCGGTTGAGGTTGCTGACCAGCGGGGCCTCGGTGGTGCCTGTCAGGCGCTTTTCGAGCGCGCTGGCAAACAGGCCCAGGGCATGCATGGGCTGGCGCAGATCGTGGCTGGCGGAAGCCACGAAGCGGCTCTTTTCGCGGTCGGCGTTGGCGGCCAGCGTCATCTGGTGGCGCAGCTGGGTGACCAGGTCTGCGTTGTCGAACTGGGCCCGCAGCGCCTTGACCAGCAGCGCGTTCTGCCCGAAGGCGAACACCAGCGTCACCAGCAGGTAGGCCAGCGAGAAGATCGCCAGCACTTGGTGCAAGGGCCCTGGCCACCACAGCAGCGCCACAGGCAGAGGCAGCAGCAAGGGCAGCAACCAGGCCAGGATGGCCGGCCGGTAGGCCACCGTGGGGCCGATGCCGCCCGAGCCCATGCCCAGCAACATCAGCATCATCAGGCAGACCATGGCCAGGTCTTCCTGGGGCAGGAGGAAGAAGGGCGCCGTGCCCCAGGCCAGCGCCGAGGCGGACAGGCCCATCAGAAAGCGCCGGCGCCACACCGCCATGCGGGTCCAGGCCTCTTCGTCCCGGTGGTAGAGCCAGCCGGCCACGCCGCGCGCCGCCTGGGTGCCATGCACCATCAGCGCCCAGATGAGGACCTTGGCGTCGCCCGAGTAATAGAGGTAGCCGCCCCAGAAGGTCAGCGCCGTGATCAGCGCCCCGGCGGTGGTCAGCCAGCTGCTGTTGTAGAGCGTGTGGATCTGCGCCAGCAGGAGGTTGTCCCGCTGCTGGTGTTCACCGCTGGCTTGCGCCAGCGCGGTCGGCCCTGCATCCAGGGCGATTCGGTATGCCACGCCACGCGATCCGCGTCCGAGCCGCCGCTCAGCGGAACAGACTGATCAAGTGCGAGCGCGACTTGACATCCAGGGCCAGCAGGATGGTCGACACGTAGTTCTTGACCGTGCCCAGCGACAGCTTGGTCGAGTTGCTGATTTCCTGGTTGGAGCAGCCGGACAGCACCAGCTCCAGGATCTCGAGGTGGCGCGGGCCCAGCTCGGCCACGCGGTCGTAGCTGGAGGCCGAAGGCGCGCGCGGGAAGCGCTGGGCGCTGGCCCCTGCGGGGGCGGGTATGGCCGCGGCATAGGAATACTCGGTCAGCATGCCGACGATGCTCGAGCGAGTCAGCGAAGGCGAATAGGCCTTGGGCAGGTAGCCCACGGCGCCCAGGCCCTTGGCCTGGCCGATGACGAATTCATCCTGGGTGCCGCTCATGACGGCCACGCGGGCCTGGGGGTAGGCCTCGACGAACTGACGCAGGCCTTGCAGGCCCTTGCAATCGGCCATGTTCAGGTCGAGCAGCACCAGCGCGATGTCGGACTCGGCGCCATACAGACGCATGGCGTCATGCAGGTTGTCGGCCTCCAGCCAGTTGATCTTCATGTCTTCCACGCCGTCGAGCACCGTGCGCAGGCCCACGCGCACCAGATCGTGATCGTCGACGAGCAGGACTTTGAAAGTACCCAAAGGGGGGGGAGGCAGAGAACCCATGATGTGACCGCTCGGAGCGCAAAAGACGCGAAAAGGACAGAGGCAGCGGGCGAGTGTCCGGACTCCCAAGACCAGAAACAATCCCTAACTTGGTACGCGTTTTACCAGATAAAAATTGGCTTTTGCGGTCAGACGCCCCGAAGGGGGGGTGAACCCGGGGCGAAGAAGGGGCAGATCGGCTAGCATGTCTGGTTTTGCACGGCGCCGCCGGAGTCTGTCCTCGTGTCCACCTCTTCTTCGTCCCCCCGCACCCCCGAGACCCTCGAGACGCGCCGCCGCCGCACTTTCGCGATCATTTCCCACCCTGACGCGGGCAAGACGACGCTGACCGAAAAGCTGCTGCTGTTCTCGGGCGCGATCCACATCGCCGGCGCCGTCAAGGGCCGCAAGGCCTCGCGCCATGCCACCTCCGACTGGATGGAGATCGAGAAGCAGCGCGGC
>CAYPUS010000057.1:0-301 GCA_964413815.1 uncultured Aquabacterium sp.
GGAAGCGGTCCGAGGCGTCGGCCATGGCCGCATTGGTGGTGGTCGTGGGGGCGGCCGCGCTGGTGCCGTTTACGCCGGTGGTCGTCGTCATGTCTTCTTGTCCTTTTGGATGATGCGATCAGCGATCGGCGATCAGTTGTTCTGGCCCATCTGCAGGGTCTTCATCAGCAAGGTCTTGGCGGTGTTCATCACCTCGACGTTGTTCTGATACGAGCGCGAGGCCGAGATCATGTTGACCATCTCTTCCACGGCGTTGACGTTGCTGAAGGTGACGTAGCCTTCTGCGTCGGCCTGGGGGTGC
>CAYPUS010000057.1:311-2700 GCA_964413815.1 uncultured Aquabacterium sp.
TGGGGTCGTGCACGCGGCGGCCGGGGGCGTTGTCTTCGGTGACGTTGCTGACGGTGACACCGGCTGCGCCCACTTCGCCCATCGGCGTGGTGGTGAACACCACGTGGCGCGCCTTGTAGGCCGAGCCGTCCGGGCCGGCCACCGTGTCGGCGTTGGCCAGGTTGGAGGCCACCACGTTGAGGCGCTGCGACTGCGCGCTGACCGCGCTGCCCGACACGTTGAAGATATTGAACATCGACATTGCGTACTCCTTGTCTCAGTCCCTTGGGCTTTATTGGCCGGTGATGGCCGTGTTCAGTGTGCGCACCGACGAGTTGATGAAACGCAGCGTGGCTTCGTAGCGCACGGTGTTGTCGGCGAAGTTGGCGCGCTCGCGGTCCATGTCCACGGAGTTGCTGTCCAGGTTGGTCTGCGAGGCGCTGGCGTAGTTCATGTCCGGGTTGGCGCTGCCGGCGGGCTTGCCGCCCAGGCCGAGGTGCCCGGGGCTGCCGGTCTTCATGGCCAGGCGGGGCATGTTGGTGCCCGAGGGGCCGATGGAGGCCACGCCGGTGGCGTCGCGCAGGGCGGTGGCGAAGTTGAAGTCGCGGGCGACGTAGTTGGGCGTGTCGGCGTTGGCGATGTTGCTGGCGATCAGGCGCTGGCGTTCCGAGCGCAGGGTCAGTGCCTGGGCCTGGAAGTTGAGTGTGTCGGTCAGTCGGTTCAGCATGGCATGCCCTCCGGGGCGGGATCGCAAAACGGCCTCAATGGCGGGCTGTTCGCCAGGCGGATGCAGGACGAGGCAGCTTGTCCCGGATCTTGAGCGCCCAGGGCGAAAACATGAGCCGGAATAAGCCCGCTTTCGGGGCGCATTTCCCTCCCTCATGGCAGGGCCGGCTCTCATACAGTCGGAAGGTCATGAAAGCCTCGAACACGTCCGTACCTTGCTTTCCCAGGCCATCCGAGAGGGTGAGCCGGGACCTGGGTTTCGACACGCTGCAATGGGTTGCGGCGGGGCTGGGCTCGCTGGTCTGGATGGGCCTGTGCCTGCTGGCCTTCTGGATCTGGCCGGTGCACGCGATGGCGCAGGTGCCGCAGGCCGCGCCCGCCAACGATGGCATGCAGGCCCAGGTCGAGGCGCTGCTCAAGGAAGCCAGCGCCCGGGCCGCCGGTGGCGGAGCCGATGGGGCCGCGCCCTGGCGCGTCGAGATCGAACTGGGGCAGCTCAACCCGCGGCTGAAGCTGGCGCCCTGCGAGAAGGTGCGTGCCTACATGCCCGATGGCGCCCAGATGTGGGGCCGCACGCGGGTGGGCCTGCGCTGCGAACAAGGGCCGGTGCGCTGGAATGTGTACTGGCCGGTGACGGTCAAGGTCTGGGGGCAGGGCCTGGTGGCCAGCCGCCCCTTGCGCCCGGGCGAGCCCATCCAGGCATCCGATTTGCACATGGCGGAAGTGGACGTGGCCGCGCAGGGGTCGCCCGCGCTGGTGCACGCCGAGCCGCTGATTGGCCGCTTTGTCGCCAAGGCCGTCCAGGCCGGGGAGAGTCTGCGGCAGGACGACATCAAGGCCCGGCGCTGGTTCTCGGCAGGTGATATGGTGCGTTTGACGGTGAGGGGCAAGGGCTTCCAGGTGGCATCGGAAGGCACGGCCCTGGTACATGGGGACGAGGGCCGCTGCGCCCGGATCCGCACGGAAAGCGGTCGCGTCGTGTGCGCGCTGCCCACCGGAGAACGACAGGTGGAGTTGTCGCTGTGAAACAGTTTCTTGCCAATTCATCCCCCTGCCCAGGGGGGGATGAGCGTCCTGGCATTAAAGTTGGTCGGGCCCGCGTCGATATCGCGGATGTGACCACTCGGTAGCAACCGGGAACAAGGAGAACATCATGAAGATCGGCAACCCCCTCGACAAGTCGGTAGGCGGCGTCAGTCCCCGTACCGAGGGTGCCACCTCGACGGGCACGTCGGGCAAAACATCATCGGTCAGCGGCAACGCCAGCGAGAGTGCGAAAGTCACGCTCTCGACCGTCGCCTCGGGCCTCATGTCTGTGGAAGGCGAGTTCGACGCGGAGAAGGTCTCCAGCGTCAAGCAGGCCATCGACAGCGGCACCTACAAGGTCAACCCCGAAGTCATTGCTGACAAGCTGATCAGCAATGCCAAGGACCTGCTGCAAGTCAGGCAGGGCTGAGGCGGCCTTCGGGCTGGCTTGAGTTGTGAAAAGGCTGGAGCGGTATGCAGTCTGAGCGTTCTGCAGCAAGTGCAAGCAGTGCCATGGCGGCCCATGTGGCCGACATCGAGGCACACCTGCACGTGCTGGAGACCGCCTTTGCATCCGGCGACAGCCAGGCCATCGAGCAGCAATGCCAGCGCTTGCAGCGCAGCCTGGCCGATTCGCTCGTGGCTTTTCGCAAGGCCG
>CAYPUS010000057.1:2710-4950 GCA_964413815.1 uncultured Aquabacterium sp.
GGGCCTGGTCCCCCTCTCGGACGATTTGCGCGCGCGCCTCAAACTGGCGCAATCGCGCGTGCAGGCCCAGCAGCTGGCGGTCCACCGCGGCGCGGCCTCCATCGACCGCACGCTCGACGTGCTCTTCCCGCAGCAGGCCGAGGCCGCCGCGGGTGTCACCCCCGGTGCGCAAGGCCCGGCTTCGGTGACGCAGGCGCTCAAGAACGCCTACCGCTGAGTTCCGTTTTTTTCAGATCGCGCCTTCGACGACGATCTGCACCCGCTGACGCCCCTGGTATTCGTCCAGGCTGACCCGATAAGCCAGCCGGGCCGTGGCCGGCAAGGGCTCGGTGCGCCCGAACCAGATGCCATCTCGCACCTGACCCTGCACGCGCAGGCTCAGCTTGAGGTGCCGCTCGCCCACCAGCCGCTGGCCCAGGATTTCCGCCTGGTCGCTGAACAGCGGGGCATCGAAGCCCGGTCCCCACACCGCGCCATCGAGCTGGGCGACCGTCTCGGGCGTGAACCACTGGGCTTCCAGCGGCCCGTCGGTGCTGAGCTGGCGTTGCAGCAGGGCTGGATCCAGGCCTTCCTGCGCGACCCGCGTCAGGGCCGCCTCGAAGGTCTCGAAATCTTCTTCGCCGATGGTGCAGCCCGCGGCCATGGCGTGGCCGCCGAACTTGCGCAAGAGGCCCGGGTGACGCTTGCCGATGAGGTCCAGCGCATCGCGCAGGTGGAAGCCCGGGATCGAGCGCCCCGAGCCCTTGAGCAGGCCGTCCTGGCCCAGCGCGAAGACGAAGGTCGGGCGGTGCAGGCGGTCCTTGAGCCGTGAAGCGACGATCCCCACCACGCCTTCGTGGAAGTCGGGGTCGAAGATCGCGATCGCCGGTGGCGGCTCGTCCTCGGGCATCAGGCTTTCGAGCAGTTGTTCGGCCTGTTCGCGCATGCCCGATTCCAGCTCGCGGCGTTCGCGGTTGATGGCATCGAGCTGGCGCGCCAGCAGCTCGGCACGCGCCGAGTCATCGGCGCTCAGGCATTCAATGCCCAGGCCCATCTCGGCCAGGCGGCCGGCCGCGTTGACGCGGGGGCCCAGCGCGAAGCCGAAGTCCTGGCTGGTCGCCTTGGCCGGATCACGCCCGGCGGCCGAGAACAGCGCCGCGATGCCCGGCTGCATGCGCCCCGCGCGGATGCGCTTGAGGCCCTGGGCGACCAGGCGGCGGTTGTTGTCATCGAGGCGGCCCACGTCGGCGATGGTGCCCAGCGCGACCAGGTCGAGCAACTGGTCGATGCGCGGCTGTGCGCCGGCTTCATAGGCGCCGCGTTCACGCAGTTCGGCCCGCAGCGCCAGCAGCACATAGAACATCACGCCCACGCCCACCAGGGCCTTGCTCGCAAAGCGGCAGGCGGGCTGGTTGGGGTTCACGATCACATCGGCATCGGGCAGGCTGACCTGGCCGTCGGCCAGGATCACGGGCAAGTGGTGGTCGGTGATGACGACCTTCAGACCCGCGGCGCGCGCCTTGTTCACCGCCTCGTGGCTGGCCATGCCGTTGTCGACGGTGACCAGCACCTGCGCCCCCTTGGCCTGCACCAGCTCGACGATGGGCGGTGTCAGGCCATAGCCGTGCAGGGCGCGATCGGGCACCACGTAGGCGAGCTGATCGGGGCGGGCGCCCAGCATGCGCAGACCGCGCAAGGCCACGGCGCAGGCGGTGGCGCCATCGCAGTCGTAGTCGGCCACGATGCAGATGCGCTGGCCCTGCGCGATGGCGTCGGCCAGCAAAAGCGCGGCCTCGCGCGCGCCCAGCAGATCGGTGGGAGGCAGCAACTTGCCGGGGCTGTCGTCGAGTTCGTCCAGGGTGCGCACGCCGCGCGCGGCAAACAGGCGCGCCAGCAAGGGGTGCACGCCCGCTTGTTCCAGGGCCCATGCGGCACGGGGAGGGACGTCTCTGGCAATGATGTTCATGTTGGGCTTTGGGTACTGCTCGGGTACTGCTTGGGTACGACTTGGGATGGCGTAGCGCACGGCGCTCAGAGCGCCTCCAGCACGGCGACCGGATCGGGGCCGCCCGCGCCAGCCTTGAGGCGCTGAAAAGCCTGCCGCAGTCTCGCACCGATTCCGCTGGTTTGGGCCGGCACCAGGCTGAGGGCGTGACGTTCGCCGCACAGTGTCAGGCGCACGGGCTCGCCGCGGTCCAGCGCCTGCTCGATCTCGCTGAGCGCCGTCTGGTCGACATGCGCCCAGGCTTCCAGCCACAGCG
>CAYPUS010000057.1:4960-12679 GCA_964413815.1 uncultured Aquabacterium sp.
GCCGGGTGCTGGCGGGCCAGGCGCGCACGGCCGGCGGGATGCCGCAGCCGCTGAGCCAGAAGGAGTTGACGGTGGCCTGGCCGCGGGCCTCGCGCTCGTCGTTGAGAGGATGCTGGTAGAGCAGCATCTGCACCTCGCTTTGCAGGCGGCGCACCATGCGTGCCTGAGGGTGATCGGTCAGCCAGACATCGGGGTTGCGCCCGATCACCCGCTCCAGCGACGCCGTGGGCAGGCCGGCCAGCGAGTCGTGCGCGGCATACCAGCGCGTGGCCGCGCCCCAGTGCAGGGTCCAGCCGTCTTCCTCGAACAAGGGGCGCACGGCGGCCAGCAGCGCGCGAGAGGTTTCATCGTCCAGGCCTTGTGTGGCCGGATCCAGCAAGGTCAGGTGGTCGCGCCCCATCAGCCAGTGGCCGGGGCTGAGCAGGCCCCAGGTGCGGCCGGCATCGAGGGCCACGCCATCGCGCGCCGCCCACCAGGCCGCCCAGGGCATCAGACCATCTTGGGCCGGCCAGCCCATCTCGGCGGCCAGCACGCGCTCGTGCGGCATCGACAAGGCGTATTCGTCGCCTTCCGTACGGGATTCGGGGCGCAGGCGGCCCAGCAGGCTGCGCAGGTGGGGCAGCTTGGGCAAGCTAGGCTGGCTGGCCTGGCTGGCCTGGCGCAGCAGGGACAGGGCCTGTTGGCAGGGCTCGGACAGGCTGGAGGCGAAGGGCAGGACCCAGTGCCGGATCGAGGTGCTGGCGGGGGAGGGCGGCAAGGGCGCGGGCGCGGTCATGGGAGGGATTATCGAATGGGTACACTCCCACCCACCATGAACCTGCCTTTTGAATGGCGTGTCGGCTGGCGTTACACCCGTGCCAGCCGCACGACCCGCCGTAATGGCTTCATCTCCTTCATCTCCGGCGTCTCCGTCTTGGGCATCGCGCTGGGCGTGGCGGCCCTGATCATCGTGCTGTCGGTCATGAACGGCTTCCAGAAGGAGGTGCGCGACCGCATGCTGTCCGTGGTGGCCCATGTGGAACTGTTCAGCCCGATGGGCGAGGCTTTGCCCGATTGGCGTGCCGTGGCCGACGAAGCCCGGCGCAATCCGGCCGTGATCGGCGCGGCTCCCTTCGTGCCCGCCCAGGCCCTGGTGGCCCGCGGCGACGAGATGCGCGGCGCGATGGTGCGCGGCATCGAGCCCGCCGAAGAGGCCTCGGTGACCCCGCTGGCCGCCAGCATGAAGGACACCTTCGCCCGCTTGAAGCCGGGCGAATGGGGCGTGGTCATCGGTGCCGAGATGGCACGCAGCCTGGGTGTGGACGAGGGCTCGCCCCTGACCATCGTCGCGCCCAGCGGGCAGATGACGCCGGCTGGCATCGTGCCGCGCCTCAAGCAGGTCACGGTGGTGGGCGTTTTCAACGCCGGCCACTATGAGTACGACAGCGGCCTGGTGCTGATGCATGCGGACGATGCCGCGCGTCTGTTCCGTACCGGCGGCATCACCGGCGTGCAGCTCAAGCTGCGCGATGCGCAGGAGGCCCGGCAGGTGGGCGATGCGCTCTCACAGGCTTTCGGCATGCGCATCGCCGTGCGCGACTGGACCCGCACCAACCGCAACTGGTTCGATGCCGTGCAGGTGGAAAAGCGCATGATGTTCATCATCCTGACGCTGATCGTGGCGGTGGCAGCCTTCAATCTGGTCTCCACCCTGGTGATGACGGTGACCGACAAGCGCGCCGACATCGCCATCCTGCGCACGCTGGGGGCCAGCCCCCGTTCCATCATGGCCATATTCATGGTGCAAGGCGCGCTGTCGGGCATCCTGGGCACACTGGGCGGGCTGGGGCTGGGCCTGCTGGTGGCCTTCAACCTGGATCACATCGTGCCCTTCATCGAAGGCCTGCTGGGCGTGCACTTCCTGCCCGCCAGCATCTACCTGATCAGCCACATGCCATCCGATCCGCAAGCCGATGACATCGTGCCCATTGCCGTGATCTCGCTGGTCCTGTCGCTGGCGGCCACGCTCTACCCCAGCTGGCGTGCCAGCCGCGTTCAGCCTGCGGAGGCCCTGCGTTATGAGTGACGTCCTGCCCGAATCCCGCCGTCCCTTGCGCGTGCGCAAGGTGCATTCCCTGCGCACCTTCCTGTGGCTGGCGCGCGGCTGGAGCGACTTCATGGCCTCGCCCCAGGTCGGCGTGGTCCATGGCCTGCTGATGGGCGTCTTCGGGGGCCTGCTCTTGCTGCTGGCCTGGGACCGCTTCTGGATCCTGGCCGGTGCCTTGTCGGGCTTCCTGATGGTGGCCCCCATCCTGTCGACCGGGTTGTATGCCGTCAGCCGGGCGCTGCTGCGCGGCGAGCCGGCCGGCTTCGACGCCGTGTGGAAGGTGTGGTCTTCCATGGACCGCAGGCTGGTCAAGTTCGGCCTCTTGCTGACTGCCCTGGGCACGGGCTGGGTCATGACCTCGGCGGCCCTGATCACGCTGGGGGTCAAGCCGGCGGTGACCACGCCGGACGACTTCCTGATGCGCGTGGTGCTGGCGCCCAATCCGGGGTTTTTCGAGCTGTGGCTGGTGGTCGGCGGCTTGATGGCCGCGCCCGTTTTCGCCTCCAGCGTGGTGGCCATTCCCCTGCTGGTCGACCGCAAGGTCGGCGTGGGCAAGGCGGTGCTGACCAGTTGGCGCGCCGTCATCGCCAACCCCGTTTGCCTGAGCCTGTGGGCCGCGATCGTGATGTCGCTGTGCCTGCTGGGGCTGGGCACCCTGATGTTTGGTTTGATTCTCGTGGTGCCAGTGCTGGGCCATGCCACCTGGCATGCCTACCGCGATCTCGTGGTGCGGGAAACGGTTTGATATGTTTGGTCTCACTGAGGAGCAAATCGCTCAATGGGGGCTGACCTTCGGCGTAGGCGGCTTCATTCTCTACATGATGTTCATCATCATCCAGCTTGCGCGCGAGTCCAAGGCCGGCAAGTTCGGCACCTTCGTGCTCTTCCTGGTGCTGGGCTTCGGCGTGCTGGGCTACGTCGCCAAGAACGTCATCGCCTGGCTGCTCAACATCTGATGTCCATGTCCTCCCATCCTCCGATTCTCGAAGCCCAGGGGCTCGTCAAACGCTTCCATGAGGGGCCCCTGGATGTGACCATCCTGCAGGGCGTCGACCTGGAGGTCGCACCCGGTGAGACCGTGGCGGTGGTGGGGGCCTCGGGCTCCGGCAAGAGCACCTTGCTGCACCTGCTGGGCGGGCTCGATGCCCCGACGCAAGGACAGGTGCAATTGATGGGCCGGCGCCTGGGCGAGATGAACCCCGCCCAGCAAGGCGCCTGGCGCAACCAGCACCTGGGCTTCATCTACCAGTTCCACCACCTGCTGCCCGAATTCTCGGCCCTGGACAACGTGGCCATGCCCCTGACCATCCGCCGCATGCCGATCGAGCAGGCGCGCGATCAGGCGCGCGAGTGGCTGGGGCGCGTGGGCCTGGGCAACCGGGTCGCGCACCGGCCCGGCGAGCTCTCGGGCGGCGAGCGCCAGCGCGTGGCCGTGGCGCGCGCGCTGGTCACCCGGCCGGCCTGCGTGCTGGCGGACGAGCCCACCGGCAACCTCGACCGCGGCACCGCCGACACGGTGTTCGAGTTGATGATGCAACTGGCCGCCGACCAGGGCACGGCCGTGGTGATGGTGACCCACGATGCCGCGCTGGCCACACGCTGCGCGAGGCGGCACCAACTGCTCAACGGCCGGTTTGCCGACTGAGGCAGACAGGGGCTTTGCGCTTTCAGCCAGCTGGCCAGGCGAGGATGCACCCATGCACGGCACATCAGACGCTCCCCCCGACGCCCCCTCCGACCCGGTTCCTGACGGCGCAGACCCCGGCGCAAGCTGGGTCGACACCCATTGCCACCTCGATGCTCCCGAGTTCGATCCGGATCGGGCAGAGGTGATCGCCCGCGCCCAGGCCGCCGGCGTGGGCATGGTGGTGGTGCCCGCCGTGGCGGTCTCCAACTTCGAGGCGGCGCGGGCCGCGGCCGCCCAGTGCGGCGGCACGTATGCCCTGGGCATCCACCCCCTGTTCGTGAAAGAGGCGCCCGAGCAAGAAGCCCTGGCCGCGCTGGCCGAGGCCCTGGAGCGGCATGCCGCCGACCCCCGCCTGGTGGCGGTGGGGGAGATCGGACTGGACCACTTCGTCCCCGCCTTTCAGGACGGCGAGACGCGCGCCCTGCAAGAGCGCATGTTCGCGGCCCAACTCAAGCTGGCGGTGCGGCACGGCCTGCCGGTGATCATGCACGTGCGGCGCAGCGCCGATGGCCTGCTCAAGCACCTGCGCCGCCTGCGCGACGCCGGCACGCCGGTGTCCGGCGGCATCGCCCATGCCTTCAATGGCAGCCATCAGCAGGCACAGACATTCATCGAGCTGGGCTTCAAACTCGGCTTTGGCGGTGCGATGACCTTCGAACGCGCCTTGCAGATCCGGCGCCTGGCCGCCGAGGTGCCCCCCGAAGCCATCGTGCTGGAAACCGATGCACCCGACATCCCGCCGCAGTGGCTCTACCGCAAGGCCGAGGAGCGCGCCCAAGGCGCGCGCAGCCGCAACACCCCGGGCGAGTTGCCCCGCATCGCCGAGACCCTGACCGAACTGCGGGGCTGGTCGCTGGCCCAGACGCGTGCGCGCACGCATGCCAACGCCTTGCAGGCCTTGCCGCGCCTGCAGGCCTTTTGCGTGGCTTGAACTGGCATGCGGCGTGAGCCGCTCAGGCGCCGCTTGCGCAGAGGCGCTTTCTCACGTGCTGAGCTTGCGCCCCACGCCCAGCCTGTCCGCGACCAGCCAGCACAGCAGCGCCCAGGCGGCCCCCGCCGTCCAGCCCGCGGCCACGTCCGAAGCCCAGTGCACCCCCAGATAGACGCGTGAACTGCCCACCAGGCCCGTGATCAGGCCAGCCGTGGCCATGGCGAAGACGCGCAGCCGCGTGGAGGCCGTCAGCCGGGCGGTCAAGGCCGCCAGGGTCAGGAAGACGATGGTCGACATCATCGTGTGCCCGCTGGGAAAGCTGTAGCCCGAAGCCACGGTGGCATGGAAGACCTCGTCCGGCCGCGCACGCGAAAACAGATGCTTGAGCGTGGTCACCGCCAACTGGCCGCCGCCCATGGCCGCCAGCGCCAGGGCCGCCATGGCCCATTGGCGCGCCATCAGCAGCCAGCCGATGGTGGTGGTGATGATGAGGACCATGACGGCCGGGCTGCCCAGGGCGGTCAGGTCGCGCATCACCTCCTGGAACCATCTGGGTCCGATCGGCTGCTGGCTGCCTTCCGGCCCCACCCGCAGCCAGGAGAGGATCCACATGTCGACCGCATGGGCATCGCCATCCATGGCGGCATCGGCGATGGCGATGAAGGTCCAGGCGGCCAGAAAAAGCAGCAGCATGGGCGCCAGCAGGCGCAACTCGAAGCTGATGCGCGGGATCGCTCTCATGGCGTTGCCTCCGCGCTGACATCGTCGCAGGGCGCCGCTGCCAGACCGGCGAACGTGAACACCTTCTGCCATGCGGCCAGCTTGCGCTCGAACGACCAGGATGCATTGGCGGGGCTGGTGGATGGCAGCTTGAACACCGGCAGCCCCAACGCCTGGGTGATGCGCATGTGGCGTGCCGATTCCCCGCCGTTGTGGGCAATGGCCCGCACCGTGGGCACCCGGCGGATCAGGCCGGCCAGGTCATTGAGCTGGGCGTCTGTGATGGCGCTGTCCAGGCTGCCTTCGCGCTGGCAGCCGGCATAGACGTCCCAGATGGCCAGGCCGCGCTGTTGGGCAGCGGCCACGCGCTCGGCATACGGGCGGTTCTGCAGCGCATCCGCCCCCGCCAAGCCCCAAATGGCCGAGACGATAGGCCAGAAGTGGTTGCGCGGGTGGGCGTAGTACTGCTGCACCTGCAAGGAAACCACGCTCGGAAAGCTGCCGAGCACCAGCAGCCGGGCCCCGTCGCCAGCGACGGGCGCCAGGCCCGTCAGGCGGGCAGGGGAGCGGTGAGGTGAAGGCATGCTGGCACTTTGCCACAGCGCCCGAGCGAAGCGCTGTCCTACACTCGAACGGTGAAACGCTCCACCAAGACGCGCACCGCGCTGCCCGAGGTCACCCTGTCCGAACAAGGCGGGCTGCGCTACCTCCACCTCGAAACGCCCTGGATCCAGGGTGCCATGCGCATCCGCCAGCCCCAAAAGCTCGAGCTGGACTACATCCAGCGCATGATGGCCTGGCTGCTCCTGCGCGATCCGGCCGAGCTGCCCGGCACCCGCTGCCTGCAACTGGGCCTGGGCGCCGGCGCCATCACCAAGTACTGCCACAGCGTGCTGCGCCTGCCGACCACGGCCGTCGAGATCAACCCGCAGGTGATCGCCGCCTGCCGCAACTGGTTCCACCTGCCCGACGACGACGAGCGCCTGACGGTCATCCTGAGCGATGCCGAGCGCTACGTGAACGACACGGCGCACGTGGCCAGCGCCGACGCCCTGTGCGTCGACCTGTATGACCACGAGGCGGCCAGCCCCGTGCTGGACGACGAGGACTTCTACCGGGCCTGCTGGCAGTTGCTGGACGACGGCGGCATCATGAGCGTGAACCTCTTCGGGCGCCACGCCAGCTTCGAGCGCAGCGCCACGCGCATCGGCGCGGCTTTCGGCGCAGCGCACGTGGCCATGCTCAAGCCCACCGCCGAGGGCAACACCATCGTGCTGGCCTGGAAGGGTTTCGAGATGCCGGCGCGTGAAGTGCTGGCGCAACGTGCCGAAACTCTGCAGACCAGGTGGGCGCTTCCCGCGCGAAAATGGGTCAAATTGCTCAGCACCTTCACGCCCTCCCAGGCCAGGCCGAAGGGGAAGAAGGGCGCGACGCCTTCGCCCGCCAAGCCGGCCGCCAGGACCCTCACACCATGACCGCCAACGCATCCTCCGCTTCCGCCAAAGGCAGCCCGCAGGGCAAGTGGGCGGCGCCCGCTGCAGCCGCCGCCCGCCAGGGGGGCGCGGCCGCGCCCAAGGGGCCGCTCGAGTGGCGCCTGCTGCTGAGCTGGCTGACGGAGGACAAGGTCCTGAGCGTCAAGGACGCCGAACTGGTGGCGCAGCGCTTTGCCGCCGGCGACAGCGCGCAGCACCCGCTGGTGCGCATTGCCGGCCTGGGCCTGACCCGCGCCGACACCGGCCATGTGCTGGAGCTCGAGCCCCTGACCGAATGGCTGGCCAAGCGCCTGGGGATGCCTTATCTGCGCATCGACCCGCTCAAGGTCGACGTGGCGCGCGTGGCCGAGGTCATGTCGATCAACTATGCCGAACGGCGCAAGGCCCTGCCGGTGCAGTTCGGTCTGACCGAGATCACCATTGCCACCAGCGAGCCGCTGGACATCGACTGGATCGACGAGATCCTGGCCCACACCAAGAAGACGGTCAAGGTCGTCGTGGCCAGCCCGCTGGACCTGCAGCGCTACCGCACCGAGTTCTACACCCTGGCCCGCTCCGTGCGGGACGCCAACAAGAAGT
The DNA here is from genome assembly GCA_964413815.1 of uncultured Aquabacterium sp. GTDB lineage: Bacteria > Pseudomonadota > Gammaproteobacteria > Burkholderiales > Burkholderiaceae_C > Aquabacterium. The sequence goes on from CAYPUS010000057.1 coordinate 12,457, forward strand.
CGGGCGACAGCGTCGCGCACAACTTCGAGCAACTGGTCGAGCTGGGCAAGACCAACCGCCAACTCGACGCCAATGACCAGGGCATCATCCAGGTGGTCGACTGGCTCTGGCAGTACGCCTTCGACCAGCGTTCGTCCGACATCCACCTGGAGCCGCGCCGCGAGATGGGCGCCATCCGCTTTCGCATCGATGGCGTGCTGCACACGGTTTACCAGGTGCCCCT
>CAYPUS010000058.1:0-8194 GCA_964413815.1 uncultured Aquabacterium sp.
GGTGGAGGCGCGGGCCGGAGTCGAACCGACCTACACGGATTTGCAATCCGGTGCATAACCGCTTTGCTACCGCGCCCCTGCAAGCGCATCGAGAACCGATGGCCGTCAAGCGAAGCCTTGCATTATGCCTCAATTTACAGGTGCGCCTTGCGGGCCCCAGCCCAGGCGCCCTCTGCTTTCGGAGCGCGGACGGGCCGCCCATGTCTACATCAACCCAGCGGCGCCATGGCGGCACCCCTACAATTGCAAATGAGAATCGTTTGCATTAAATTGAGGTATCGTCATCTCAAGGTCAACACCATGTTCGATCACAGCACCCCCATACAGGCGCGCCTTGGCCCGCGCCACGAAAGCCTGAGTGCCGAGATTGTGCGCTTGCGGGCGGCCTTGATCGTGCGCGACACGGCCCTGGCCACGGCACGCGATGAATTGGCGGCCTTGCGCGCCGCCCTTCCCCAGTTGCGTACGCGCGAGGCCCTGCAAAAGCAGTGCGCCTTGCTGCAAGGCCGCCTGAAGGCTCTGCAACAGACCTTGGTCAAGGCGCACTGCCCACCACATGGCGGCCGGCCGGACCGTGGTCATGCCAGCGCGGAGGCCGCATGAGAGATTCAGACTGGCGCGCGGCCCTCGAATGGGTCACCTTGATGACCATCATTGCCCTGGTTTGGGTGCTGGTGCCGGTCGCCCAGTGAGACGCCCGGCACCCGCCCCCTTCGCCAAAGAACGCTTACTTGCTGCCCTTGGTGTCGGACTTGCCGGGCTCGTTGAACTGGCTGCCGATCGACGAGCTGCCGGTCTTGGACGCCGTTGAACCGCTGGCATCGGGCAAGTCAGAGCTGCCAGAGCTGCCCGAGCTGCCTGAACTGCCAGTGAGGCCCGAACTGCCTGAACTGCTCGACAGGCTCGCAGTCCCCGAGCCCCCCGACGCGCCCGACATGCTGGACGAACCCATGGTGCCGCCCTGCTGCTGCTTGCGTCGCTGCTCACGCCACTCGCCGAAGTCCTTGGAGAAGTTCGCGTAACGGTCTTGATGCCAGGCCTCGTAATCTTCATCGAAGGCCTTCAGCTGTTCGTCGCGCCACTGCTGATAGTGCGGATCACGGTGCGACCGCTGGCCTTGCATGTCCTGGCCGAACTGCTCGCGCGAGAAATGTTCGCGACCGAATTGATCGAACTGGCGGTTGAACTGGCGTTGGCTGAAGTCGCCGCCGCTTTGCCAGTCATTCGGAGAGGTGCCTTGGCTCATCTCGCCTTGTGCGCCTTGTGCGCCCTGCCAACCACGGCTGGCCGAGCCGAAGCCGCGCCCGCCCGACATGCCGCCAGGATGGCCGCCTTGGCCTTGGTAGCCGCCGCTCTGGTAGCTGCCACCTTGGTAGCTGCCCGGTTGGTATCCACCGCCTTGGTTGCCACCTTGGTTGCCACCTTGGTAGCTGCCACTGGACGGATAACCTTGGAAGCTGCCGCTCGGTTGGTTGCTGCCCTGGTACCCGCCGCCAGAAGAAGGCCAGCCGGCGGTCGAGGGCGATCCACCCATGCGGGCCGGATCACCGATGCCGCCATAGTGTTCGCTGAACTGTCCTTCGTCACGGGAGAAGTCACCCTGGTAGGCGCCAGGGTAGCCGCCATGTGGGCCGCCCTGGAAGCGCCCCGGGTTGGCACCCTGGGACATGCTGCCGTATTCGGAGCTGCCACCGAACTGTCCGCCGTATTGCCCGCCATATTGGCCTGCGCCGGACTGCCCGCCAAACTGTCCACCGAACTGCCCGCCTGGCGACGACTGGCCGCCACCGTACTGGGTGCGGCCGGGTTCGCTGAACTGGCTGTGCTGATCCTGGCGGCCGGCCATCTGACCGCCCGACTGCCCACCCGATTGCCCGCCAAACTGGCCGGTCTGTTGTGAGCCATAGAGATCGCCGCTGCCCATCTGCGGGCCTTGTGAGCCGAAGCCCTGCCCGCGGAATTCGTCATTGCGTTGCTGCGTCATGATCGTGTCCTTTCTGTCTCCTGAAGATCCGCCAGACCACCTGCGTGACAGGCCATGCCTTCCGGACCTCATGTGTGAGCGATGCGTACGTCAATGCGGCTTGCCGAGGCGGTCATGGGGCTGCGCGGGCTCGGAGATGTCGCTCAATGCATCGCCGGCTTCTTCCGAATCGCCCTTGACAGACACATCCCCCAGCGAGAGCACGCCGACCAGATGCTGGTCGTGGTCAAGCACGGGGATGCGCCGGATGCGGGCGTCCTGCATTTTCTTGGTGGCGACTTCGACCGGATCGTCGTCGAAGCACCAGCACACATCGGGGCTCAGCACCTCTTCCAGAAAGGTCTGTTCGGGGCTGAGGCTCTTGGCCACGGCGCGCAGCACGATGTCCCGGTCGGTGACCATCCCGATGAGGCGGTCGCCCTCGCAGATCGGGATGGCACCCACGCCGAGTTCCTGCATGGCGCGTGCGGCTTGTGCAATGGTCTCCTGGGGCGCCATGGTGCGCACGCCCCGGGTCATGATGTCGGATACCTGTGTCATGGCAATTCCTTCTTGATGGCTGTAAAGGCTCGCCTCAATGCATGCCTGCCGGTGGCTCGCCTTCCAACTCCTGCTTGCGAGTGGCCAGTTCCTCGCCGATCTGATCGAGGCTCTCGTCGTCCTTCATGGCCTTCTTGACCTTGGGGAACATCTGGGACTCTTCTTCCTTGACGTGGTGTTCGATGTACTCGCCGAGCACACGCACCTTGGCGTCATACAGTTCCTCGTCGGGGCTCATGGACTGGATCTGGGCGATCAGTTCCTCGGCCGATGCATGCTCGACCTCGGCCTCGTCCATCACGTCCTGCTCCGGCAGCGCTTCACGCGCGGCGGGGTAGAAGATCTCTTCCTCGATGGTGGCGTGCACGGTCAGCATCTCGCAGATCTGGTTGGCCAGCATCTGCTTTTCTTCGCTGCCTGCTTCGTCCTTGACCAGCTTCTCGTAGGCCTTGAACAGCTTCTTGACGGCCTTGTGGTCTTCCATCAGCAGGGTGAAGGCATCGGGACTCGTGTCGCCCTTGGCCGAGGACTTGGCGTGGACGGCCGCAGACTTGCGACCTTTGCTGCTGGCGGTGGCTTTGGAGGCGGTACGCGAGGTGGGCATGGTGGGGCTCCTTTTGATTTGATCGCGCCGTGCTCATCGCCGGGATGGCGGATGCAAGTCCGGCGGGACCGCTTGGTGATGGCAGCAAGCGGGGTGCCCGGCGGGCTGGAAGGGTCTTGGCACCCCCCTGTCGGAAAGCAGCCCTAGAATACTGTTCATACATACAGTATTACGACATGAACCTGCAAGCCAAACTGGCCATCCTTGCCGACGCGGCGAAGTACGACGCCTCGTGTGCGTCCAGCGGCACCACGCAGCGCGACTCCGTGGGGGGCCGCGGCATCGGCTCGACCGAGGGCATGGGCATCTGTCACAGCTACGCGCCCGATGGGCGCTGCATCTCGCTGCTCAAGGTCCTTTTGACAAACCATTGTCAATACGACTGTCTGTATTGCGTGAACCGCTCTTCCAGCGATGTGCCGCGGGCGCGCTTTCGGGTCGAGGAGGTGGTGCAGCTCACGCTGGACTTCTACCGCCGCAACTGCATCGAGGGCTTGTTCCTCAGCAGCGGCATCATCAAGAGCCCGGACTACACGATGGAGCAGGTGGTGGCCGTCGCCCGCATCCTGCGCGAGACCCATGATTTCCGCGGCTACATCCATCTCAAGACCATCCCCGACGCCAGCGAAGAGTTGCTGGCCCAGGCCGGCCGCTACGCCGACCGCCTGAGCATCAACATCGAGATGCCGACACCCGAAGGGCTGCATGCGCTGGCCCCGCAGAAGGACGGTCAGGCCATCAAGCGTTCGATGGCGCGCATGAGCCTGCGCATCGCCCAGGCCAAGTCCGAGCAGGCCGCGCCGCAGCCTGTGCGCGCCATGGCGGGCAGTGCGGCCCGGCCGGCCAAACCACCGCGCTTCGCACCCGGCGGGCAAAGCACGCAGATGATCGTAGGCGCCGATGCCACCGACGACCGGCACATCCTCGGCACCAGCGCGACGCTCTACGGCGCCTATCGGCTGCGGCGCGTGTACTACTCGGCCTTCAGCCCCATTCCGCATGCCTCGCCGGCGCTGCCGCTGCGCGCGCCGCCCCTGATGCGCGAGCATCGCCTCTACCAGGCCGACTGGCTGATGCGGTTTTATGGCTTCGACCATCAAGAGATCGTGGCCGAGCCCAGCGGCCTGCTGCGGCTGGACGTCGACCCCAAGCTGGCCTGGGCCCTGGCCCATCCCGAGCGCTTCCCGGTAGACCTCAACCGCGCGCCGCGCGAACTGCTGCTGCGCGTGCCCGGCCTGGGCGTGACAGCGGTGGACCGCCTGCTGGCGAGCCGGCGCGTCAGGCGGCTGCGGGTGGAGGATCTGTCGAAACTGCACGTGCCGGTGCGCAAGGTCCTGCCTTTTGTGCTGGCTGATGGGCACCGCCCCGCACGCATGCGTGGCGCCGCAGGCGATGCGGGCTCTCCTGCGCGGCCCGCGCCGGTGCAAGGTCAGTTGTTTGCCGAAGCAGCTTGAAGCGCATCCCGTCCACCCACCTGAAAGCACCGGCCCGACATGCGCGCTGACCAGCCGATCCCTGGCATGGCCACCCGCCAGCATGTGCGCTTGAGCGGGCCAACCGATCTGGAGGGCTTTCGCCGCCATGCGCGTGCCCTCTTCCACCATGGCGTGCACCCCGGCGATGTGGTTTGGCTGGCCGAGCGCGCGCACGCCGACCAGCCCGCCGAGGACCGCCCCCTTTTCGATGCCGGTGCCGCCGAGGACATGCCCAACGATGTCTGTCCGCCCGACGCCGCACCGGACAGCGCCCACGTCCTGCGCGTGCCACGGGCCCTGGCCACCTTGTGGGAGGACCTCGTGCTGCACGCAGACCCGGGCCGGTTCGAGTTGATGTACAGGCTGCTCTGGCGGCTCCAGCATGAGCCGGGTCTGCGCCATGACCCGCTCGATGCCGACCTGATCCTGGCCCAGCGCATGGTCAAGGCCGTGCAGCGCGACATCCACAAGATGCGGGCCTTCGTGCGCTTCATCCCCGTGGGCGAAGACCGGCACGTTGCCTGGTTCGAGCCCACCCACCACATCGTCGAGGCCAACGCGCCCTTCTTCATGCGGCGTTTCGCGCAGATGCGTTGGGCCATCCTCACACCGCTGCGCTGCATCGAATGGGACGGGGCCACGCTGCACATGCGGCCCGGCGCGGATCGCAGCGCGCGCCCGCCCCCGGACGCGGGTCAAGCGCTGTGGCTCACCTATTACGCGCACATCTTCAACCCCGCGCGGCTGAAGCTGCGCGCGATGGCACGCGAAATGCCACGCCGCTTCTGGGCCAACCTGCCCGAAGCCGCGCTCATCCAGCCTTTGGCGCGGGCCGCCGCCGAGCGCAGCCACGCGATGGTGTGCGCCGAGCCCTCCCTGCCCTCGCAACGCTACAAGCCCATCATGATCCAGCGCCCCGCCCCGCCCGCCGACACCCCGGTGCCTTCGCTGGCGGCCTTGTGGGAGCTCACGCAGTCCTGCCGCAACTGCCCGATCGGCGCGGGCGCCACACAGGCGGTCTGCGGCGAAGGGCCTGCGCATGCCAGCCACATGTTCGTCGGCGAACAGCCCGGCGATCAGGAGGATCTGGCGGGACGCCCCTTCGTTGGCCCGGCCGGTCAGCTCTTGAACCGGGCCATGGCCGAGATCGGCTGGCCGCGCGAATCGGTCTACGTCACCAACGCCGTCAAGCACTTCAAATATGAGCTACGGGGCACGCGGCGCATGCACAAGACGCCGGGCCAGCGGGAAGTGGCGGCCTGCACACCTTGGCTCGAGCAGGAAATCGCGCTGGTGCGCCCGCGGCATCTGGTGGCACTGGGCGCCACCGCCGCGCGGGCCCTGCTGGGGCGGCCCGTGTCCATCAACGCCGAGCATGGGCGTTGGCTGCGTGAACGGGCCGACGGCATCCCCGTCCTGGTGACCTGGCACCCATCCGCCCTGCTGCGCACGCCGCATGAAGCGCGGGCGCAAGCCTATGCGCAATGGCAGGCCGACCTGGCCTTGGCGCGCGAGCCGGCGGCCCGGGAACGCATGTTGCCCAAGGCTTTCACGTCCCACAGAGGTGAACCATGAACAGCAGCATGCAACGATTCCAGGGCAAGACCGTCATCGTCACGGGTGCCGGCTCCGGCATTGGCCAAGGCGTGGCCGAGCGTTTCGCGCAGGAAGGCGCTCAGGTGGTGCTGGCCGGGCGAACGAAAGACAAGCTCGAACGGGTGGCCGCCTCCCTGGATGAAAGCCGCACCCTCATCCATCCCTGCGATGTGGCCGACCAGGGTGCGGTCGAAGAACTCGTGGCCGCGGCCGTCGCGCATTTCGGCGGCCTGGACGTGATGGTCAACAACGCCGGCATCGCGCCCTCGGGCGACGCGGTGGAACTGGACATCGACGACTGGCACGAGACGCTCAACATCAACCTCAGCGGCGTCTTCTACGGCTGCCGGGCCGCCCTGCCGCACCTGCTTGAGCGCAAAGGGTGCATCGTCAACACCGCGTCGGTCTCGGGCCTGGCAGGCGACTGGCGGATGACGGCCTACAACGCGGCCAAGGGCGGCGTGGCCAACCTCACCCGTGCGCTGGCGCTTGACTTCGGTGCGCGCGGCGTGCGGGTCAACGCGATCTGCCCTTCGCTGACGCACACCGACATGACGGAGGACATGCTCCAGGATGCCGCGCTGATGGCGCGCTTTCGGGAACGCATCCCCCTGCAGCGCTACGCGGAACCGGCCGACATCGCCGGCGTGGTGGCCTTCCTGGCCAGCGAGGATGCGCGCTTCGTCAACGGGGTCAACCTGCCGGTCGACGGTGGCGTGATGGCCTCCAACGGCCAACCCAAGATGTGAGCGAACGGGAAAGGCGGGCGGGCACGCCGTTTGCCTGGAGCCCGTCGGAACCCGTCCTTCGACCCTTGCTTGACAGGTGAACGCCATGAACATGAACGTCTTCAAGCACTTCACGCAACGCGGCCTGCTTCTTTACTTCGCCGCCCTCATCACCCTGAGCACCACCACCGCCACCATCGTGGCCAATGCGGCCGCCTCTTTGCCCGCCGAACAACAGGGCCAGGGGGTGACGTATGTGACGGGCGGGATCGGGCAGGACGAATCAGCGGCATTCAAAGCCGCCATGCCGACTTTTCCGCTGGTCGTCGAGGTCTACCAGCACAACGGCGGCAACAGCGAGTACAGCGCCTCCTCGAAGATGAGGCTCGAAAACCTGCGCAGTGGCCAGGTCTTCCATGCCACGCTCGAAGGGCCCTTTGCCTTGCTGCGGGTCGAGCCAGGGCGCTATGACGTCCAGATCGACCTCGGTGGCAAGGTGCAGCACAAGAAGATCGAGGTCAAGGAAGACAGTAGCGTGCACGCGACCTTCGTCTTCAAGGGTTGAGCGCCTGCCATCCCCACACGGCACATGCCAGCAGCAGCCCGAAGCCGATGAGGCCGATGAGGCCGAGCTTGCCGCGGTGGATGCTCAGCCAGAACTGCAGGCTGCGCCTGACCGCCTGCACATCGAAGCGACCATGCGCACCGGCATCGCCGGGCACCGGATGCCAGAGGTTGTCCGTGCGGCCAGGCGGCAAGGGCTCATCGGTGAGTTGCCCTTTCACGGCCCGCCAGCCCAGGTAACGATCCAGCAGGCCCGGGAACAAGTGCGTCCCCACAATGGCCTGCACCGCCGGCCAGCCGACCCATACCTCGCGGCGCCGGTGGGTGGCCGCCCAGTAGATGGCCTCGGCCGCCAGTTCCGGCTGAAAGATGCGGCCCATGGGCCGCGGGCGCTTGTCCAGGGTCGTGCGCCCCCAATCGAACTGCGGGGTGTTGAAGGCCGACAGCTGCACCATGGTCACATGCACCGGACTGCGAGCATGGAAGAGCTCACAGCGCAGTGAATCCGTGAAACCGCGCAAGGCCGCCTTCGCCGCGCAGTAAGGCGCCTGCAAGGGAATGGAGCGGTAAGCCAGGGCGGAGCCCACCTGCACGATGGTGCCTCGCCCCTGCCGCTTCATGCGGCGAAGGGCCGCCAAGGTGCCCCAGACGGCTCCCAGGTAGGTCACCTCGGTGGCGCCCGCCGACTTCAAGCGCGCCACCG
>CAYPUS010000058.1:8204-12486 GCA_964413815.1 uncultured Aquabacterium sp.
CCTCGGTGGCGCGCTTGAAGTCGGCGGGCGCCACCGCCAGCACGTCCGAGAAGATCGTGGCCATGGCATTGTTCACCCACACATCAATGCCACCCCAGGTCATCTCGACCAGGGCCGCAGCGGCCTCCACCTCCGCCTCGTTGGCGACATCCGTCGGAATCACCAGCGGCTGGCCACCCAGGCGGGCCACATCCAGCCGCGCACCTTCCAGTCCCTCCTGGCCGCGCGCCAGCAGCGCCACGCGCCAGCCATGCTGGGCGAACACCATCGCAACGGCCCGGCCGATGCCACCGGAGGCTCCCGTCACGACCACCACCGGCGTGTGGGCCCGCTGTGTTGCGCTGCTTTGCGGCATCCGCTCGTCAAGGGCTCAATGCCGTGCAGGCAGCGTGTCGAGCATCGCCTTGTCGGCGTTCACGTGCACCAGGCCCTTCTGGCTGTCGATGCCCTGGGCCAGCGCGGCCGGCACAGTGATCTCGCCGCCGGGCAGCCAGCGCGTGGTGTCGACAATCAATTGCTTGACGGCCCAGGATTCTTCATCGATCAGCAGGTCCTCGACCTTGCCCACATGCCCGTCGCTGGCCGCCAGCTCGTAGCCCAGCACCGCGCTGCTGCCATGCACGTGGCGCCCTTCCGACCATGACGGCGTGGTCAAGGGCGTGGCGTGCGCCCCTTCGGCTCTGGTGGCGGCGCGGGCGCCGGTGACATCCTCCATGCTCGCATCATCGAAACCGCCGTCTGCCAGGCTGGCCCAGTAAGGACGCAAGCCGTAGTAGGCGGCATACGCCAGTTCCTGCCGCCTGGACAGGGGGCGGTCCAGATTGAACAGCGGCCCGTCGAGCAACTCGTTGCGCCGCAGGCCGAGTTCCAGCCGCGCATCGCTGGAGGTGTCGCGCCGGATCGCCTCGGGCACGACCAGCACCGTGCGGCCCGTCGGCCATTGGCCCGTCTTGACCGCGAGGTAGCGCACGCGCCAGCTTTCATCGTCGATGAACACCTCATCGACGACACCGATGTCGCCATCGAGTCCAGCGACCGTCGCGCCTTTGAGTTGGGTGGCTCTGTGTAGCATGGCTGTTCCTTTCCGATCGACAAGTGGCTTGCCATCCTTGGCAAACGGCGCACCTTGCGCCGCTCAATGCTCGGCCTGAGCGCGATCGGCCGGCATGGCCAGCAGGTAGCGCGCCATCTGGCGGGCGTGCGCCTCGCTCACCCCCAAATCAGGCATGGCGGTGCTCGGATCGACCTGCTGCGGAAAGCGGATCCACCGCACCAACGCTTCTTCGCTGTAGGGCAGCTTGCCGGCGATCAGCGCGCGCCGCCACAAGCCTTGCAGCGGCGGGCCGACATGCAGTTCGGAACCGACGAGGCCCTCGATGGTGTGACAGGCCGTGCAGGCGTATTGACCGAAGAGCACGGCCACGCTCTCCTCGCGCGGTGGGGCGGCATCGGCATCCTGAGGGGCGCAAGGGGGCTGCGGGCATGCGCCCTGCAGCGTGGTGCACGACAGGGAGGCCACATCCCGCATCGTCTGCCGGTAGGTCGCCGTCGAGATGCCGGGCAATTGGTCCACAAAGGCGGAGACGGCCCAGATGTCCTGCTCGCTGAGCCGAAAGGCCCATGCCGGCATGCCACTCATCTTGATGCCGTTGCGGGTGATCCAGTAAAGCTCGGCCGACGTCCATCTGCGGCCGGCATCCACCAGCGATCCGGGCAGGGGCTGCATGCTCATGCCGGCGGGCGCCGGGGCCTGGCCGGGCGCGCCATGGCATTGCACGCACCAATCCCGGTAGCAGGCCGCCCCCTTGGCCAGCAGGCGCGCGTCATCGAGCCGGGGCACCGGGATGTCCGCGGCGCGGCGCTGCACGGCGCGGTGCATGGCCACCTCCAGCAGCCGGTAGACCGGCAAGGTGTGGTTGGTGGTGGCCGACACATCGTAGATGCCTCGCCACACCACCCACGCGCCGACGGCCGCGGCCGCGCCCGCCAAGGCCAGCAGCGTTGCCAGGAGCTTCCAGCCGGCCCGCCGCCTCGCGGGCCCCGATGTCGACTTGCGCATCGCGCCCACAGGCAAGCGGTGCGCCCATGGCCACGCGCCCCGACCGCTCACCCTTGGCACGAACCGCCGGTAAAAAATGCAATGCGCAGGCAAGGTGGCGCGCGAAGCCATCCCGCCTGGAACCGCTTTGGTGCCTGGGCCCAGGTCCTCCGTTTGCCTCCAGCCCGCGCATGGACTTGCCGACGCACCCTGCTCTGCCGCTGCCCCCAGGCCACCTCCTCCCACGCCCTGCCCACCGCGCGCAGCGCTCGCGCCCGGCAGCGGGCGTGTGGCCGGCCTGTGCGACCCTGGCCTGGAGCGCGCTGGCCGGTACCGGCCTGACAGGGTGTGACGAGCCCCAGCGCCCCGACGCGCCCTACACCGAGGTGGCCGACGGCTCGCCGCTGCGTGGCAAGCAGCTGATGGCGCAATACCAATGCGCCAGCTGCCATGTCATCCCGGGCGTGCCGGGCCACCACGGCGGCATGGGCCCGACATTGGCTTCGTTCGGGCGGCGCAGCTACATCGCGGGCAACGCTCCCAACACGCCAGCCACACTTCAGCATTGGCTGCTCGACCCGCAGGCCGTGGTGCCTGGCACACCCATGCCGGCCATGGGCATGTCGGCAGACGACGCCCGCGACATGGCGGCCTACCTCTTGTCGCTGCGGTGAGCCGGCCCATGGCGCAGCCGGCCCCAAGCTCGGTGTTCCTGCCTGCCAGCGACCAGGCTGCGGCCCTGGCACAGGTGAGCACCGTCCTCATCGTCGGCGCGGCCGCCCTGTTCCTGCTGGTGTCTGCTTTGGTGATCTGGAGCCTGCGACGGCATGAGCGCCCGATTCCCACGCGCCATTGGGTGATCGGTGGCGGTGTGCTCCTGCCCAGTGGCGTGCTCACCGCCCTGCTGGTCTACAGCAACTGGCGCACGGCGGGTCTGGACCGGCCCTTTGCCGAGACGCCCCTCGTGATCGGCGTGACCGGCCACATGTGGTGGTGGGACGTGCGCTACCGCGAGCCCGTAACAGGCCGCGACAGCCGGATGGCCAACGAGATCCACCTGCCCGTGGGCGCGGCGGTCCAGCTGGGTCTGACGGCAACCGATGTCATCCACAGCCTTTGGGTGCCGGCGCTGGGCGGCAAGATGGACATGGTGCCCGGCCGCGTCAATCGGCTGATGTGGCGCGCCCGGCAGCCAGGCGTGCACCACGGCCTGTGCGCCGAGTACTGCGGCGCGCAGCATGCGCGCATGGCGCTGCGGGTCGTGGTGCACGAACCCGCCTCCTTCTCCCGCTGGCTCAAGGCCCAACGTGAACCCGCGAAGGCGCCCACCTCTGCACTGGCACTTGCCGGCCGGCAGGCCTTCCTGACACAGGGCTGTGCGGCATGTCACACCATCCGCGGCGTGTCCGAGACAGGCCGCGGCGGCCCCGACCTCACCCATGTCGGCAGCCGCCTGATGCTGGGCGCCGGCACGCTGGCGAACGGCCCCGCCGCCATGTCCGCCTGGCTCACCGGCGTGCAACAACTCAAGCCGGGCGCCGCCATGCCTTCCTACCACCACCTCGACGCGCCGACCTTGCAAGCCTTGTCGGCCTACCTGACGGACTTGCCATGAGCCAGGACACCGAACAGGCCATGTCGGCCATCGCCCAAGGCAGGCGCCTGCCCAGTGGGCTGCCGCGCCCGCCCGGCGAGCTCGAGACCCTGCGTCAGGTCTGGGCCCTGCCGCGCGGCTGGCGCACCTTCACCGCGGTCAACAACACCGTCATCGGGCAGCTGTACATCGGCACGGCCCTGCTCTTTCTGGTCCTGGCCGGCATCCTGGGCCTGCTGATCCGGGCTCAGCTTGCTGTGCCTGGCAACACGCTGATCGCGCCCGGCACCTACAACCAGATCTTCACGATGCATGGCACGGTGATGATGTTCCTGTTCGCCGTGCCGGTGGTCGAGGCCATCGCCGTCTACCTGCTGCCCAATATGCTGGGCGCGCGCGACCTGCCCTTCCCGCGCCTGTCGGCCTACGCCTTCTGGGCTTATGCCTTCGGCGGCCTGGCCTTCTTCTGCACGCTCTTCGCGGGCCTGGCGCCGGACGGTGGATGGTTCATGTACCCGCCGCTGACCAGCCGCCAATGGTCGCCTGGCCTGAATGCCGACTTCTGGCTGCTGGGCATCGGCTTCATCGAGATCTCGGCCATCGCCGGGGCGATCGAGCGCATCATCGGCATCTTGATGACGCGCGCGCCC
>CAYPUS010000059.1:0-12275 GCA_964413815.1 uncultured Aquabacterium sp.
GGTGGTGGGAGCAGGCGCTGCGCACGGTGATCGGGCCGACGATCATCAGCTCGTTGAGCCGTTCCGCATTGGGGAATTCGGTGATGGCCGGCGGAGCGTGGTAGCGGCCCTTGAAGATCTCGTTGAGGTACATCTTGGCCACGCGGCGGGCCGTGTCCTGCGTGTTGTGGTCGCTGTCGGTGTCGATGACCAGGCTGGACAGCACATCGCTCATCTTGGTGGCGACCTCGGTGAGCAGGGCATCGAGTTCGCCCGGTTCGATGAACTCGGCGATGTTGTCGTTGGCGTGGAAGCGCTGCTGGGCGGCTTTCAGGCGCTCGCGGATCTTGACGGAGACCGGCACGCCGTCCTCTGCCGACGCGCTGCCAGCGGGTGCCGGCACGGCAGGCTGGTCGGGCGAGGCGGGATTGATGGCGCGCAACGGGGGTGTGCTCATGGGATGTCCAATGGCAGTGGCAATACAGCCCCCGATGCTAACAAGGTCAGGACAACCTTGCCCGGCGCCGGGCCTGCGCCGCCGAGCACTTTCTGGGGCGCCGCAGTGCCAATTTGGCCGAATCAAGGCCAAATTGGGTGCAAACCTGACCCCAGTCAGGGGGCCTGGTGGCAGGCCGCCAAGGTGGGATGCTCGACGCAGACCGCTGCGCGGCAGGTTGCCGCGGCACCACCGCCACCCAGCGCGGCGCAGCGCGCCAGGGCAATCGCCGGTGCGTCAGGGTCAGCGGATGGCTCGGGGGGCTGGGCCTGGCGGGTGGCGGAATGGGCCAGGACGGCTTCGAGCAAAGCGACGTCGTCATCCTTGGCGCGCACCGCCACGGCGCGCCGGCGGACGGTGCTGCCCGCGTCGGCCTGGGCATCTGCGCTGGCCGCCGCCGGGGCCGCTGTCTTGACCGGAAGCGGTCGGGCCTGGCTCATGGCGTGTTCGGCCGGCGGGGCGGTCAAGGCCAGCAAGGGGCGGGCAGACGTGGGCTGGCGCAAGCCGGCGCTGCCGACAGAAGGCATCGCAGCCAGCGTCGCGGCTTCGGTGTCCGTCTGCAGACCGGCTGTGGCGGGGGACGCCGGCAAGGGCAGGGGCGCTTGCGCGGAGACAGGCGTGGTGACGGGCGCGGTGGGATCGACCGGGAGGTTCTCGATGATCGCGGCCTGCTGCTCAGGTGCCAGCAGGGGCCCTGTCTGCATGGGCTGGGTCATGAGGGCGGCCAGGGGATTGTGCCGATCGGCCTGGATGGGCAACTGGCGCTGCGACCGGGTGGCAGCGGCGGTCTCGGCCGATGCGGCCTGCGCTTGTCGCAACGCGCTGGTGTCGAGCACGAGCAGCGCGAAGGCACTCATCAGGCAGACGATGCCCACGGCCATCAGGCCCATCAGCAGCTTGATCTGCCAGGGGCTGCCTTCACCGGTGATGGGGGTGCGCTGCTTGCGTGCCTTGGACGGCGCGACCCGCGGTGGGCGCCTGGCCGATTCGAGCGTCGATAGAATGTGCAGGCGCTGCATGTCCGGGTCTTCGACCTCGGACGGCTCGTCGGCCGGCGAAAAGAGGCTGGGCCGATCGGGCGAGGCAGGCTCGGCGCCACGTGCTGCTCGTGCTGATGTTTGGCGGGCCGCCATGTGTGGGCGGTGGTTGTGGCTCACGCCGGTCTCCCTAGGCTCGCGGGCCTGGCTTTTTGGATGAATGCGCGCATTCTACGAACCCCGCCGGAAAGAGGGCCGAGACCCTTCGCCGGTTTGAAAATAAACGTTACGACTGGTGCCATGGACGCAGGGTGGGTGTTGCTGTACTTCGTGTTGGCGTGCGTCGCGCTGGCGCTGGGGATTTTTCCAGAGTTGAGGCGCGCCGCGCTCCCCCTTGTGCGGGGGGGCGGACGCTGGTTGGGCCGGGCCGGGCGATGGGTGCAGGCCACGGCGGGCGGTGTGCTGGGGGCCGGGCGGCCCGGGCTGGTCAGCGCTCAGACCGCGGCGCCAATGAGCCCGCGCGCGTGGTCCGTGCCCTGGCGCTGGATCGGGGCGGGCGCGCTGCTGCTGGCGATCCCGGTGTGTGGTGTGTGGATGTGGGGGCAGTGGGCCCCTCGCCATCTGGAGGGCTTCGACGACCGCGTGATGCCGGCCAATGCGCAGGTGATGCAGTTGTTGCATGGTGAACACCTGGTGCCGCCCGCGCCTTTGCCACCCGAGATGTTCCGCACGCCGGAAGTGCAGGCTGCGCACCCGATGCTCGCCAGTGCCGATCGCCGCTGGGATCGGATGGACCCGAAGTTCGTGCAGCGGCTGTTGACGGTCTTTCAGATCATGAAGGCGCGGCATGGCTATGACATGGCCCTGCTGGAAGGCTGGCGCAGCCCCGAGCGGCAGGCCGCCCTGGCAGCCCAAGGCAGTCATGTCACGATGGCCGCGCCCGGCCAGAGCCTGCACCAGCATGGCCTGGGAGCCGACTGCGCCTTCCTGCGCGACGGGCGGCTGGTCATCTCGGAACGGGACCCCTGGGCCATGCGGGGCTACCAGCTGTATGGCCAGGTCGCCGAAGAGCTGGGGCTGACCTGGGGCGGCCGCTGGCGGATGATGGACTTCGGCCACGTGGAATGGCGCAAGGCAGGCCCAAGCCAGCGCGCGGCCGCAGCGCCTTGATGCCGCCTGCGACAGCAGGGGACACAGTTTGTAACCGTTCGTCCCTCCAGCGGGGGGGATGGTCTGTCATGTCCTGCGCTTAGACTCGCCGCGCGCCATCCGCCAAGCCGGTCGGCGCGACACATACATACGAAATCAAAGCAGAGCAGGGGAGGCAGGCGCCATGGGACGTCCGTTCATCGTTTTGGGCGACAGCACCGATCACGGCGGGCAGGTCATTGGCGCCTCCGGCACCACCGATTCACATGGCCGGCGCATCGCACGTGTCGGTGACCAGGTCACCTGCCCCAAGAAATCGCACGGCACGACGGTGATCGTCTCGGGCGACGCCACGATGATCATCGATGGCATGCCCGCGGCGCGGCATGGCGACAAATGCGCCTGCGGCGCCACGCTGATCGCATCGCAGGCCGTGTCCACAGGACTGTGACGGGCGGACGGACAGCATGGCCTGGGCAGTCAAGGCGGGAGGTGTATGGCTGGCGATCTGCGTGATCGTCTGGCTGACCACGATCTGGCGCTGGCAGAACGACGCCCACGATGCCAGCCATGCGGAAATCATCGGCCAGTTGTTCGTGCTGCCTGCCGTGCTGGCGGCCGCGCTGCTGGCGGCGCTGTGGGCATTCAAGCGTTTGCGGGACAAGGCGGGCGCACCTGCCGCGTTGGCGGGTGGCCTTGCTGGGGCGGCGAGTACAGGCGAGGCACAAGCCGAGTTGAGCGATGAGGCCTTGCGCCGGGCCACAGCCTGGGTGCTGGCCGAAGCCGTTCACCTGCCGGCGGGTGAGGACGCACAAGGCGCCTGGGCCGCGTTGCGCACCGGCAAGGTCCGGCCTTCCCTGGACATGGCCTTGCTGGACATGGAGGGTGCGCCGGTGATGGCCTCTCGCGTGGATACCCTGGAGCTGGCATCGGCGTCGTCGGACCCGGGCGCTGGCGAAGCGGCTGCATCGGACGAGTCGGCCGACTGGTCGCTCAGTGCTCAGCGCGGGCTGGCCTTGCTGGCTTCGCCACTGGCCCAGTTGCTGTCTGTCATCGGCGAGCTGGCGCGGCCCGACAGTGCGCAAGCCAGTGATCCCGCCTCCGCTGCCGAGATCGTGCCGGCGGCTTCCGGTGTGACGATGAAGGCCCATCTGTCGGGTGTCGGAACGCCGGTGCCGGCCGCCGTGCAGCAGGCGCGCGAGGCGATGGCCCCCCAGCTCACCGTGCGCGTCTTGCTGCCCGCGCATTGGCGGGGTGCCGAGCGCGAAGGGGTGATCCAGGCATTGCGCCGGCAAAGCGGTGCCTTGCTGGACTGGGCCCAGGCCGTGCGCGCACAGGGCGTGGTGTGGCGCACCGATGTGCCGCCTCATCCGGAGGCTTTCTGGGATGAACTGGACCAGACCCTGGTGCAATGGTCGCGGCAGGCTCGGCCTGAACTGCTGCTGGTCCTGGCTGTCGACAGCGCGCTGGACGAGGCCAGCATCGAGCGCATGCAGGCCGTGGGCGAGTTGTTCACGGCCACGCACCAGACGGGGCGCATGCCCGGCGAGGGCGCCGCGGGTCTGTTGATCGCCAGCGCCTCATGGCCGGGGGTGGGCGATGTGGTCAATGCGGGCGATGCGGGCGATGCGGGCGTTCTGCCGCAAAGGCCGTTGCGCATGTGGCGCCCGCTTCGCGCCCGGCGTGACAAGTCGGCCGATGCCGCGGGGCGTGTGGGCATCACGGCCTTGCATGCGCTGCTGGACCATGCGGTGGGCTTGTGCCAGGCCGGGGCACAAAGCCTTGTCGTCGTGGCCGATGCCGATCACCGCGCCAGCCGTGGCGCCGAACTCTACGAATCCCTTCAGGAGGCCGTGCCGGGCCTCGACCCCATGCTGGCCGTCGCACGTGTGGGCGACGCCTGTGGGGAACTGGGCATGGCGCGGGCCATTGTCCCCACGGCACTGGCCTGCGCGGCCTTGCGGGCGGGCGATCCGCCGGCCGAGCATGCGCTGGCCGTTCATCTGCAGTCTTCTCATGATCGCGCCGTGGTGGCGCTGGCGCCCTGGATGGCGCCGGCCGCCGAGCCGGCGTGATCGCGTTTCCGGGTATGTCTTCATGCAACGAATCTGGCAGTTCCTTCTCGACACACGCGTGCTGACCGTCATCGGTGTGGCGGCCTTGGCGGGCTTGCTGCTGCTGGGTGCCGATGCCATGCGGGTCGGACTGGTGTGGGCGGGCCTGATCCTGGCCCTGGTGCTGCTGGCGTGGGCCGCCGTGTGGGGCGTGCGCCGCTGGCGGGCTCGGCAGGCATCACGCCAGCTCGAGCAGGCCATGCAGGCCGATGCCGACAAGGCTGTCAAGGCCGCGGCCAAGGTGGGCAAGCAGGATGAAGTCGCCGCGGTCCGCGAGCGCATGGCCGAGGCGGTCAAACTCATCCGCTCGTCGAAGTTGGGCGAGACATCGGGGTCGGCTGCGCTGTATGAACTGCCCTGGTATGCCGTGATCGGCAACCCCGCGGCGGGCAAGAGCTCGGCCGTGGTCAAGTCGGGCTTGAAGTTTCCCTTTGCCGACAGCGCCGATGCCGTGATCCAGGGCATCGGGGGCACCCGCCACTGCGACTGGTACTTCACGAGCGAGGGTATCTTGCTCGACACCGCGGGTCGGTATTCGGTGCACGAGGAGGACCGTGGCGAGTGGCTGGGTTTCCTGTCGCTGCTCAAAAAGCACCGCCCCAAGGCACCGCTCAATGGCGTGATCATTGCTGTCAGCATCGCTGAGCTGGGCGCCAACAAGCCCGAGTTCGCGATCGACCTGGCGCGCAAGCTGCGTCAGCGCGTGCAGGAACTGACGGAAAAGCTCGAGGTCTTCGCCCCCGTCTACGTCATCTTCACGAAGGCCGATCTGATCGCCGGTTTCGTCGAGTTCTTCGAAGACCGCGACCGGGCCGAACGCGACAAGGTCTGGGGGGCGACCCTGCCCTACGACACTTCTGGCCGCGCCGATACCGTCCGCCAGTTCGAGACGCATTTCGACGAGCTGTACCAAGGCCTCAAGGAGGCCTCGGTGGCCCGGATGTCGCTGCACCGGGGCGAGCAGCTTCCCCCTGGTGTCCTGACCTTCCCGCTCGAGTTCGCCGCGCTCAAGCCGGCCTTGCGCACCTTCGTCAACACGCTGTTCGAAGAGAACCCCTATCAGTTCCGGCCGATCTTCCGGGGCTTTTACTTCACCAGCGCCGTCCAGGAAGGCCAGTCCACCAGCCGGGCCAGCGAGCGCGTGGCCGGGCAGTTCGGCCTGCAGTTGCAGCCAGGCACCTCGGCGGCGGTGTACGCGCACAGCGGCTTCTTTCTCAAGGAGCTTTTTTCACGCGTGATCTTCGCGGACCGCCAACTGGTACAGCAGTACACCAGCCGCAACAAGCTGCGCCTGCGCTATGCCACTTTCTTTGGCGGGGTGCTGCTGCTGGGCGCCCTGCTGGCCGCATGGACCTGGTCCTACATGGGCAACCGCGAGCTGGTGGCCCATGTGCAGGCCGATCTCGCCAAGGCGCAACAGGTGCAGGCCCAGCGCGTCGATCTGGCATCCCGCCTGGAGGCGCTCGAGATCCTGCAGGACAGGCTGGAGCAGATGCAGCGCTACCGGGACACGCGGCCCTGGTCGATCGGGCTGGGGCTTTATCAAGGCCAGGCCATCGAGACCCGACTGAAGGAGGAGTACTTTGCCGGCCTGCAGGCGGTGATGCTGCAACCGGCGGCGCAGGCCATATCGGCTTATCTGGGGGAGGTCAACGCCAACGCGGCCACGCTGCGCCCTGTGCAGACGGCCGCCGCAGATGGGGCGCAGCCGGCGAGCCTGGTGTCTGCTGGGGCGCCAGACGACATGGTCCGGCAGGCGCCCACCGGTGCGGGCACCGAATCGCCGTTGCAGCCTGCGGTGGCTGCGGGCGCCTACGCCGGCGCCTCCAGCACCAATGTGACGGAGGCCTACAACGCCTTGAAGGCCTACCTGATGCTGGGCGACCGTGCACGGCTGGAGCCCGGCCACATGAGCGATCAGCTCACGCGCTTCTGGCGCAGCTGGCTGGAAGCCAATCGCGGCGCCATGCCCCGCGATCAGTTGATCGGCAAGGCCGAGCGCATCCTGTCGTTTGCGATCGCGCAGATGCACGATCCGGCCTTCCCGCAGCTCGAACTCAACATCAGCCTGCTGGACCAGACCCGCGAGAACCTGCGCCGTGTCATCAAGGGCATGCCGGCGCGCGAGCGGGTGTACGCCGAGATCAAGGCGCGTGCGGCCACGCGCTACGCGCCGGTCACCGTGGTGCGCCTGGTGCAAGAGTCCGACAGGCAGCTCATCGCGGGCAGCCATGCGGTGTCCGGCGCCTTCACGCGCGAGGCCTGGGATGGGCATGTCAAGGATGCGATCCGCGATGCCGCCAACCAGGCGCTGCAAACGACAGACTGGGTGCTCAAGACGGCATCGGCCGACGACCTCACCCTGGAAGGCAGCCCGGAGCAGATCCAGAAGGCGCTGACCCAGCTCTACAAGACGGAATACGTGCGCGAGTGGCAGAAGTTCATGCAGGGCATCACCGTGCAGGACTTCGCCAGCTTCGAGGTGGCCGTGGCCCACATGAACCGCCTGGGCGATCCGACCAACTCGCCCATCGGGCTGATGCTCCGGACCCTGCATGAGCAGACCTCCTGGGACAATCCTTCCATGCTCAATGAGCGCCTGGCCAAGGGACAGAAGGGCTTCATCGAGTGGCTCAAGCAGAGGGTGCTGGGCGCGACCCGTGCCCCGGTGACCGTGAACGTCAACGTCGCGCAGAACGCCGAGGTTCCTCTGGGTCCGATCGGCCACGAGTTCGCGTCTTTGCATCGCCTGATGCGGCCCAGGGAAGGCGGCGAGCCGGCGATCCAGCCTTACCTGGCGGCCCTGTCGAAGATCCGCTCGCGTTTCAACCAGATGAAGACGCAAGGCGATGCCGGGCCAGCCTCACGGCAACTGATGCTGCAGACGCTGGAGGGCAATGGCGAGCTGGCCGAAGCCCTTCGGCTGGTGGACGAGCAACTGCTCGTGGGCATGACCGAGTCGGCGCGTGCGGCACTGCGGCCCCTGCTGGTGAGGCCCCTGATGCAGGCCTATGCGGTGATCGTCCAGCCTACCGAAGCCGAGCTCAACCGTGTCTGGATGGCGCAGGTGTTCGAGCCCTACCAGCGCACGCTGGCGGTGAAGTACCCCTTCGACCGGTCCGCCCGCATGGAAGCCAGCCCGGCGGAGATCGCCAAGGTCTTCGGCAGCGAGGGGGCCGTGGCGAAGTTCGTCGAACAATCGCTGGGCGCCTTGGTGCTCAAGCGTGGCGAGGCCGTCTCGGCGCGGACGTGGGCGGACATCGGCGTGCGCCTGCGCCCCGAGTTCATCGCGGGCCTGGGTGGCTGGATGGCGCCTTTGCACGGCCAGGCCACCGTTGCGGCCAGCCCGCAAGCGGGCGGTGCCGCCGCGCAGGCCGAGGCCCAGACGGTGTTCCAGATGCTGCCGCTGGCCGCTCCGGGCCTGACTGAGTACACGGTGGAAATCGATGGCCAGACCCTGCGCTATCGCAACGGCCAGGCCAGCTGGCAGCACTTCGTGTGGCCCGGGCCGGGCACGCCCGGGGTGCGCATCACGGGCGTGGGCTTCGACGGCAAGCCGCTGACCTTCTTCAATGAGCCGGGCCGCTTCGGCCTGGAGAAGATGATCAATTCGGCCCAGCGCAAGCGCGTGGATGCCGAGGTGTTCGAACTGCGCTGGCCGCTGGAGCAGCTGTCGGTCGGGCTGCGGCTGCGCATCATTTCAAATGCGGCCGCATCGCCGCAGGCTTCGGGCTCGGCCACGGCGGCCGCAGGCGGCTTCAGGCCTGGCGCCTTGCCCGCCATCATCGCGGGCCCCGAAGCGGACGCCGTCCCGCCCACACGCGTGTCGACGCTTTCCGAAGGCGGTGCATCGTGAGCGCCACGATCACTTCGTCGACCGAGCTGCTGTATTTCGGCAAGCTGCCCTCGCGCGGAGATTTCGTGCGCAGTGCGGGGCAGGCGGGCCTGATCGGCAGCCTGGACACATGGCAATCGCAGGCCATGGACAAGCTGTCGGCCGATCCACGCTGGAAGCTCATCTACGACGCCGCACCCACGGTGCAGTTCGCGATCGTTGGGACGGGCAACCGGATGGGCCTGGGCGGTCATTGGATGGCCAGCCGCGATGCCTCAGGCCGGCGCTTTCCTTTCATCATGGCAGGCGCCTTTGACTTGAAGGCGCCGCGCACCTTCGCCAGCCTGGCGCCATTGGCGCTGGCGGGGCTGTGGGCCAGGCTGGGCCAACTGGCCACCCTGGCGCAAGAGGCCACGGATCTGGAGGCGGTGCAAGGCGTGCTCACCGGCGAGTCGAACGCGGCCATGCTGGTCGAGGTGGACCCGGCAGGCGCGCAGGCCGCCTTCGACGATTTCCTCGCGACCCACACGGTGGCCAGCCTGAGCCAGATGCTGACGGTGGGCGGTACCCGGCTGGATGTGCGGCAGGCGGTCCTGGCGCTGGGGCTGCTGCTGCAGCCGGCGATGGTGCAAGGCACAGCTCGGCTCAGCAAGGTGCTGTGCCTGCCCTTGGTCCGCGATCCCGCCATGCGTGCGGCCGTGGGCACCTTCTGGTTGTCGCTTGCGCTGGGCTTCTTCCAACGGCATGCCGTCGAGTTGGGCATGTTCCTCACCAGCGTGGCGGGGCGGCCCTGTCTTTTGCTGGGTTTCCAAGGTGCCCATGCTGGCACCCTGCATGCGGCGATCGACCCGGATGCGCTGGCCAGACAAGGGGTGTTTCTGGATGAGTCAAGTTGGGTGGAGGCCGAGATCGATGCCGACTATGGCCTGCGCAAGTTGTCCAACTACCTGCGGGATCCCGGCTTGTCGCTGGCCCAGGTGCGCAGCACCTACCGCGAAGTGTTTCTGGGCGCGTGAGAGGGGGCTGACATGATCGGCAGGAAGTTGAACATGATGACGAAGATGCGCGGGGCCATCCCGTGCGTGTGCCTGTGTGCGGGTCTGGCCATGGGTGGCGGCGCGGTGGCGCAGGCCGATGGCGCTGCTCAGCGTGCTGGCGGCGCAGCGATGCAGGTGCCGGGCAGTGGCCCGGTGGTGGTGGCAGGCACCGTGCCGGACGAGGCGACCCGCGCGGCCATCCTCTCGCGCTTGCGCGGGCTGTATGGCGCCGAGCGCGTCGTGGACCAGCTTGCCCTGGGTTCGGTGGTGGCGCCGCCGCAGTGGCCACAGTATGTCGAAAAGCTGCTGTCGCCCTCGATCCAGCAGATCCGCCACGGGCAGCTGCGCATCCAGGGCAACACGGTCGATGTCCATGGCGAGGTGGGCAACGAGGCCGTGCGTCAGCAGATCGCCAGTGAGATGGCCGCATCGCTGAACCCGACCTACACCGTTCGCAACAGCCTGCGCGTGGCGGTGCAGGAGCAGGCGGTCGTGGACCGCGTGCTGGCTGACCGCATCATCGAGTTCGAACCGGGCAGTGCGGTGCTGCGGCTGGCGGCGCAGCCCATCCTCGACGAGATGGCCGCGGCCATGGCGCGCTTGCAGGGGCGTCACTTCGAGGTCATCGGGCACACCGATGCGACGGGGCCGCGTGCTGGCAATGTGAGCCTGTCGCTGGCGCGGGCCCAGGCCGTCAAAAGCTACCTCGTGGCCAAGGGGCTGCCGGCCGAACGCATCGCCACCTTGGGCATGGGGCCTGACCGTCCCGTCGCTCCCAATGACACGGAAGCGGGCAGGGCACGCAACCGGCGCATCGAGTTCCGGGTCGGCTCATGACGCTGGGTGCCTCTCGCCGATCGGAGACCGTCGAACTTGGCTCAGGCCTGCTTCAGGCCTGACTTGGGTGCGGTCAGGTGCGGATCAGGTGGCGGGATCAGGTGCGGGGTCAGGTGCAGCTCAGGTCCGTTCAGGCCGCCGCGTCGCCGCTGGCGCTGTCGTCCACGCCCAGCAGTTCGTGCAGGTGGGCCATCGCACCTTGATCCTTGACCACCGTGCGCAGCCATTCGTGCAGGGGCATGTCGCCCCACTTGACGGCTTTTTCCGCGAGGTAGGCCACCGGGCTGTGGGGCTCGGTACGGCGGAAGAAGGCGGCGACTTCGCGCAGTTGCTGCAAGGCCTGCGCGCGGCTGCGCGGCGGGCCGCTCACTGCCGGCGCAGCGGGGGTCAGGCCGGCTGCTTCATCACCGCCAGAGGTGCCGGCGCGCACCACGCCGCTGTCAACGTGCAAGCCGGATGTGGCGGCAACACCGTCATCCAGCGCACCGCATTCGCGCCCCAGACGTTCGAGTTCGTGCACGGTGCTGGCCAGCGCCTCCTTGGCCTGCACGAAGCCCGGCCCCTCGGCACCCATGTGCCGATCGACGATGCCCTGCCAGGCCACTAGGTGCGCAAGGCAGCTGCGCGCCGCCGCCAGGGTCGTGCGCAGTACCGCGGGGGGCGTCTCTTTGAGGGCGCGGCTGAACTGCTCAGGCGTGAGCGCGTCGGCGGGCTGCCGCGCGGCTTCGTCTGCCTGACGTTCATGGGCAAGCTGGCGCTGGCGTGCCACCGCCATGTCCTGCAGGCTGAAGGCGCCGCCTTGGCGGCCCTGCGTGACGGGCAGGGTCTGGGCCAGGTTGACCACCCGTTGAAGCAGCCAGCGGATGTTGCCGGCGCGTTCTTCAAGGTCACCGTGGTCGGCACGGGGATGCAGCGCCGCCCAGTGCGCTTCGCACAGGCGTGTGCACAGCAGCAGGCCCTTGTCGAGGCCGGCGAAGCCTTCGAGCATGGCCAGCGCTTCCGTCAACCACATCGCCAGCCGCAGGTCTTTGGTGCGCTGGCCCAGCAGTCCTTCGCAGGCCGTGACCACGCCCGGCCAGTCCGCCACCTTCAGCGAGGTGACCCACTCGCCCTGGTCGAGCGTGGGGTCGTCCTCGCGACGCAATTCGGTGATCTGGTCGAACTCCGGTGAAAAAGACAGGTCCTCGCCGCAAGGCGAAGACGCCGCGACGGGCGCCAGCAAGGCATCGATGTCCATGTTCACATTCCCTGGTTTGTGTCTCCCGGCATCCGGCCTGGCACAGGCGGGGTGGGGAAGGGCGGAATCATCCCACGAAGCAGGCGAGACGCTGGGGGCGACAAGGCCCCCCAAGATGGGGAGCCGCCCAGACCTTTGTCATGTAATGAGATTGATTCTCAATTACTTTTGCTAGAATGCGGCCATGATTCTTTCAGCGTCACCGACGTCGGCCGAGCCGCATCTGCCCGTTGACCTCAATCGCGCCCAAAGCACCGGGCTCGTGGGGCTGGTGGTGCTCGCGCACGTGGCGCTGGCCGCCGGGATGGTGTTGTCTCGTCCCGAGGAAAAACCGCTGCCTCCCGCGCCGGCCATCGAGGTCTCGCTGATCACTGCCGAGCCCGCCATCGAGATGGCCGCCCCGCCACCGCCCCCGACACCTGCGCCGCCCAAGCCCGCGCTCGAGCGTCCGCCGGCACCGGCGCCCAAGCCGCCCGCTCCGGCAGAGTCGCCCGTGTTGGCCAGCACCGCGCCGGCCACGCAGCCCGCCGAGATGCAGGCCGCGCCGCCCGCAACGCCCCCGGCGCCGCCCGCCCCCCCGGCGCCCCCCGCGCCTGCAGAACCCGCTGCGGCAC
>CAYPUS010000060.1:0-3054 GCA_964413815.1 uncultured Aquabacterium sp.
CGGCGGGGAAAGCCATGTCGTGCCCTTCGAGGAGCTGTCGGTCGTCTCCGCCCCATACGAGATCGACGGGCAGGTGGTCGGCACGCTGGGCGTGATCGGACCCACCCGCATGGCCTACGACCGCATGATCGAGATCGTGGACGTGACCTCGCGCCTGGTCACCAATGTGCTGAGCCAGAAGTAATCAGGGCGGGCAGGGCGCAGCAAGGGACCACCGCTCCCGGGGCTCGCATTGCGGACTTGTCAGCCCTCGCCGCTGGTCTCCCCGCCTTCCTCGTCTTCTTCGGGCGCTTCCTCATCGGCCGCCAGGTTGTCCAGATCGACCGCCTCCGGGTCGTCGATGCTGACCATTTCCGGGGAGCTGCCCAGGGCCTCGCGCGCGGGCAGGATGACCCGATCCGGGGCGATGTCGGCGCCTTCGTGGATGTGTTCCGGCACGGCCGAGCCGCGCTCGCCGGTGCCGGAACTGTCGGTGTCGGACAGCGGGTCCGTGTTGCCTGAGCCCGAGATCGAGGCGGACAGGGATTCGAAGTCGTCGTCGGTTTCCAGGTGCAACTCGCCCTGGATGTCCGAGCCGCTGTCGGAGGTGTCACTGGGCCCCAGCAGGTCCGCGTCGCGGCCGGAGGCGTTGGAGGGGGCGTGGTCGGTGCCGAGAATGCTGCTTCTTGCCATGATCGTCTCCTGTTGGGATGGGTCATCTGGATGGTGGCAAGCGGCATTCCTGTGTATAAGAAAAACTATGACGAAGCCTCATTAATAAAAAGTTGCCTAATTCGGTGCCGCTGCCTAAGCTCCACGCATTCCGGCAATCAAATGAATGAGGAGACAGGCATGGCAGGGCAAGGCAAGCGCTTGTGGTGGCGGATTTCGGCGGCGATGGTGGTCGCCGTGGCGTGCGGGGTGGCGGCGCTGGCGGGCGCCATGCAGTGGCTCGACCGTCCTTTGCCGCCCAGCGGCACGTCTCCGCGCATCGGCGAAGTGCTCCCTCCGGCCCACCCCCCCGCCGAGTTGTCAGTGGCCATCGTCCACACCGCGCGTTCGCGAGGGGCGCTGGAAGCCTTCATCGTGGGGGGCGGAAGCTGGCTGCGCCACCGCCAGCCCGCGCAGGTGGCGGTGCTGGTGAACCACCCCCAAGGCAGCTTCCTGTTCGATACCGGGCTGGGCCGCCATGTGGCCACGCAGTTCGCGGTCAATTCCTGGCTGAACCGCCAGCTGTTTGCTTATCAGGATGTCGACCCCGCGGTGGACCAGCTCGCCCGTAACGGCTGGCCCGCCGACCGCATCCGCTTTGTGCTGCCCTCACACATGCACTGGGACCATGTCAGCGGCCTGCCCGACTTCCCGGATGCCGAGCTGTGGGTGCGTGCGCAGGAGCGCGAGCACGCCGAGCATGGCCACGCGCCGGCCTTCCTGCAAAGCCAGTTTCAGCACGTGCGCAAGTGGCGAGACCTCGACTTCAAAGCTGGCAACTACCTCGGCTTTGACCGCAGCCTCGATCTGTTCGGAGATGGTGCCGTGGTGCTGGTGCCGCTGACGGGCCACACCGCGGGGCAGGTGGGCATGTTCGTCAGCCTGCCATCGGGCCAGCGCTACTTCTTCTCCGGCGATGTGACCTGGACCATCGAAGGCCTGCGCACGCCCGCCGACCGATCGTGGGCGCTGCGACAGATGATCAGCGTGGACCATGATGTGGCGGCCAACCATGCCTGCATCTGGCACGTCCACCAACTGATGCGGCGCTTTCCTGAGCTGAAGATCGTGCCGGCGCACGACGAGAATGTGTTGGCCGGACTGCCGCGCTTTCCCGACTTCCTGAAGTAGTCAGGGGTCCGATCGCAAATGTGAGCGTGACCCATCCCGCATCGCCATGAACCTGCGCAATCTGCGTTATTTCTGCACCGCCTACGAGGCCGGCTCCACCGTGGCGGCGGCGCGCCTGTGCCACGTCACGCAGCCGGTGATCTCCAACGCCATCGCGCAACTGGAAGAAGAACTGGGCGCCCGGCTCTTCACGCGCCAGCAGCGCGGGCTGGTGCCCACGGCGGCGGGCGTGCGTCTCTTCGGGCTGGGTGGCCGCCTGCTGGCCGATGCCCAGGCCATTCTCGAATCCTTTCAGGATGCCAGCACGCACCCGCACCTGCGCCTGCGCATCCACCCGACGGTGAGCGTGGCCCACGTGCAAAGGCTGTTGCGTCATCTCCAAAGTGAGTTGGTGCACCTGCAGTTGCACATCGACAGCGGTGAGGCGGATGCGCCGGTGGACGCGGAGCTGACCTCGCAGACCTGCGTGGCGCCGGGGCGCCACTTCCAGCCTTTGTGGGAGGAGCAATACGTCTTGCTGGTGCCGCCCGGCCATCCGCTGGCGGTGAAGGAGACCTTGGGCCTGGCGGACCTGCACGGCGTGGCCTTCATCGAGCGCACGCAATGCGAGCTGGCCGGCCACTGGCATGCGGGCCTGGCCCAGCATCAGGTGCAGCCCGATGTGCGCGCCCGCGTGGACAGCCAGGAGTGGGCGATCGGCCTGGTGGCTGCCGGGGTGGGGGTGACAATCGCGCCCTTGCATCCGCTGGACCGGTACCACGAGGTGGTGGTGCGGCGCGACGTCGCCGGGCTGCAGGACGCGCGGCGCAAGGTGGGCTGGGCCTGCGATGCGCACGCCAGCCAGCGCGGCACCCTGGCCGCCGTGCTGCGGGCTTGCGAGGCTTGGGCTGGCCCTACAATGGCGGCCTTGCGTCAGGGGCCGTTAGCTCAGTTGGTTAGAGCAGAGGACTCATAATCCTTTGGTCGTTGGTTCAAGTCCAACACGGCCTACCACTCCTCTTCTGTTCCGGCCGCAGCCTGCCTCAAGGTGGCGATGTGGCCGCTTTGTTTAAACAGAAGCGCTCTTCCAGTAAACTGCACAGAATTCTGTCAGCTTCGAGGAGCCGGTCATGTCCATTTCAGCCCGCGATGTTGTGCCCTTCACCCAGGCTCGCTCCAATCTTTCTGAACTGGCCGACCAGGTTAAGGCGGGGGCAGAAAAGATCATCACCAAGAACGGCGAGAGCTACGTGG
>CAYPUS010000060.1:3064-4531 GCA_964413815.1 uncultured Aquabacterium sp.
ATCGATGCAGACCGCTTGGACTACTACCACCGCTTGGAGCGCGAGCGCATCCACCTGCTGCTGATCGACGATGCCCGTCGTGGCCTGGCCGATGTACTGGCCGGCCGCACACAAGAGGCCGATGCCGCACTTGCGGGCCTGCAGGCTACTCGAGCCACCAAGGCCAGCAAACCAAAGTCCAAGCAACGTGGCTGAGCCGCTTTACCGGGTCGAGCTCACGGCCAGCTTTCTGGAGCGGCTGGCGTCCATCCAGGCCTTTCTGGAAGAGGTCGATGCTGCCTTTGCCTACGACGACCTGCTGGCAGGCCTGCGTGGCACGGTGGTTCCCAACCTGGCGCGCTTCCCGCTCATTGGCAAGCGCTACCTGGATCAACCACCCCAGTCTGCCGAGGCACTGACGCAGTTGGCACAGCTACCGCCAGGCACGGCCGATGGCTTGCGCGTGTACCTGCACTGCGACTATCTGATCCTGTATGCCGTGGATGCAGTCAAGTTGACTGCCCATTTGCTGTCCATCCGGCACCATCGCCAACTCTCGTTTGACTTTGCTCGCCTCTGGCCTGGAGCCTGAACAGGCCATATCCCATGAACGCTGTAGAAATCGAACAGGCCATCTCTGACCTGGCCCTTCAACCCTTCGATGCCACGGAGTTTCCGTACGCATTCCTTGCTGCATTTGGCAACAAGGAAACCACGCTCAAACGCTTGCGCACGGGCAACAACAACGCCACCGATCTGCCTGGCGGCGTTCTGCTGCGCAACAACATTCACATCGCCGTGTGCGATGCAGGTTATGTCGGAGAGACGCTCACTGCCCTGCGCGCAAGTCCCGCCACGACCAAGGCCAAAGCAAAGTACATCTTGGCGACGGACGGCCAAACCCTTGAGGCAGAAGAGCTGGCAAGCGGCGAAACCATCGCCTGCGATTACACCGACTTTCCTAACCACTTCGGCTTTCTGTTGCCCCTGGCAGGTATCTCCACGATCAAGGAGATCAAGGACAACCCAATCGACGTCCGCGCCACGGGGCGCCTGAACAAGCTGTACGTCGAATTACTGCGAGAGAACCCAGCGTGGGCCAAAGACGAGCGCCGCAGCGACATGAACCACTTCATGGCGCGACTCGTATTCTGCTTCTTCGCAGAAGACACGGGCATCTTCAGTGACACCGGGATGTTCACTCAGACGGTTGACCGGATGAGTGATCGCAGCGGCAGCAACACCCATGAGGTGCTGTCCGAGATTTTCAGGGCGATGAACATCAGTCGCTCAGAACGTGGCGCTGCCAATCCTCGCCTTCCGGCATGGGCTGCCGCCTTCCCCTACGTGAACGGAGGGCTGTTTTCCGGGAGTACCGAGGTGCCGCGCTTCACACAAATGGCGCGTACTTACCTGCTGCATGCGGGGGCACTGAACTGGCGCGAGATCAATCCCGACATCTTCGGCAGCATGATCCAGGCAGTGGCC
>CAYPUS010000060.1:4541-12232 GCA_964413815.1 uncultured Aquabacterium sp.
GCATGCACTACACAAGCGTGCCCAACATCCTGAAGGTGTTGAACCCGCTGTTTCTGGACGACCTACGCACCGCCTTGGCAGAAGCCGGCGACAACGAGCGCAAACTGTTGAATCTGCGCAAGCGCATGGCGCGCATCCGCGTGTTTGACCCGGCCTGTGGCTCAGGAAACTTCTTGGTCATTGCATACAAGCAAATGCGCGAGATCGAGGCAGAGATTAATCGCCGCAGAGGTGAAATACTTCGCGGCAGCGACATACCACTGACGAACTTTCGCGGCATCGAACTGCGAGACTTTCCGGCAGAGATCGCGCGTCTTGCGCTGATCATCGCAGAGTTCCAGTGTGACGTGCTGTATCGAGGGCAGAAGGATGCGCTAGCGGAATTTTTGCCGCTAGATGCACAAAACTGGATTATTTGCGGCAATGCGTTGCGCTTGGATTGGCTAAGTATCTGCCCACCCAACGGAACGGGAGTGAAGCTGGTGTCCGATGATTTGTTTGACACCCCTTTGGAACAGGCTCAAATTGATTTTGAGAATGAGGGCGGTGAGACCTACATTTGTGGCAATCCACCTTACCTGGGCAGCCGACGCCAAACAGAGGCATTAAAGAGAGACCTTAAAAGCGTCGCTGAGCGCTACGAGGAAAAGTGGCGCTCACTTGATTATTCATCTGCTTGGATCCTCCTTGCCAGCAGATACCAAGAGATAGAACAGTGTACGTTTTCCTTTGTGACAACGAGTTCACTTTGCGAGGGGCTTCATGTATCTTTGCTTTGGCGTCATGTGATAGCAGGTAACAGGCGGATAGTATTCGCGCATCGGCCATTTAAGTGGAGCAATCTCGCAAAAGGCAATGCAGGCGTCTCCGTCGTCGTTGTGGGTGTTAGTAATTCACCCAAAAAAACAGAGCTTCGCATTTTCGATAATGGAGAGCTGTTAACTGCTCGAAACATAAATGCATACCTCTCAAATAGCCCAGATATATTCGTTTCAACACGTCCCACCCAAATCTCCAGACATTCTATAATGATGACTGGCGCAATGCCCCGAGATGGAGGGAACCTTATTCTTTCCCCAGAAGAGGCAGGTTTTTTTCAGCGCGATAGCATCGGGGCTCAGTTCGTTCGCCGCTATGTTGGTTCAGAAGAATTGATTAACGGCAAAGTTAGGTACTGCGTCTGGGTGCCGGATGGTCAGGCCTCAACTGCGCAGGCACTGCCCGAACTTGCAGAAAGATTTCATAAGGTCAAAGAAAATCGACTCGAAAGCCCGCTCGAATCTACGCGAGACTTCGCTGAATCGCCACACAGGTTCGTTTACCTTGCGGGTCAATCCGAACACATGACGGTTGCTATAGGGGCTGTCTCTTCGGAGAATCGAGCCTACTTGCCAGTGGACTGCTTACCGGCCAGCACAATTTGCTCAAATCGGGTTTATGCTGTTTATGACGGAGAATTATCGGACTTCGCCATCCTCAGCTCCAAGATGCACATGGCATGGGCTTTTGCGGTTTGTGGTCGACTCGAACAACGACTCTCGTACTCCAACACGCTGGGATGGAACACATTCCCCGCCCCGGTTCTTACTGCGCAAAACAAGGCTGATTTAACCTCCTGCGCGGAGGGAATCTTATTAGCACGGGAATCCCACTTTCCCGCAACCATCGCTGACCTTTATGACCCCGAAACCATGCCAGACAATTTGCGTCATGCCCATGAGCGCAACGACGAGGTTTTGGAGCGCATTTATATCGGTCGCCGCTTCAAAAACGACACTGAGCGGCTAGAGAAACTGTTTGAGCTTTACACCAAGATGACGGCGGCCGAAAAGACCAAGCCCGCCGCGAAGGCCGCCAAGGGGAGAAAGAAAACATCATGAGCGAACAAGCCAACAACCCGACCAACGCCTACACCGTACCTTCGGTGTCCATCGCCACCGCGCGCACTGGTGCATCTAGCAAGGCTAACGAGTTGGGCATGCGCGCCATGCAAGAGCGCGCCTTTGCCAAGCGCGGTGAGCAATACCTACTGATCAAGTCGCCGCCCGCTTCGGGCAAGTCCCGTGCGCTGATGTTCATTGCGCTCGACAAGCTGAACAATCAGGGCTTGAAACAGGCCATCGTTGTCGTGCCCGAACGGTCCATCGGCGGCAGTTTTGCAGATGAGCCTTTGAGCCAGTACGGCTTCTACTGGGACTGGCACGTCGCACCGCAGTGGAACTTGTGCAATGCGCCAGGAGGCGATGAGCCGCGAGCGGCCAAGTCCAAAGTGGATGCGGTGCGGCAGTTTCTGGCCAGCAGCGACAAGGCATTGGTCTGCACCCATGCCACGTTCCGCTTCGCAGTGGAAGAGCTGGGCATCGCAGCCTTTGACAACCGCTTGATCGCCATCGACGAGTTCCACCACGTCTCCAGCAATCCCGACAATGTGCTGGGCAGCCAGTTAGGGGCGTTCATTGCACGCGACAAGGTGCACCTGGTGGCCATGACGGGCTCCTACTTCAGAGGCGACAGCGAGGCCGTGCTCGGCCCAGCCGATGAATCGAAGTTCGAGACGGTGACCTACACCTACTACGAGCAACTCAACGGCTATCAGTGGCTCAAGTCTCTGGACATCGGCTACTTCTTCTACACCGGCCCATATGTCGATGCCGTCACCAAGGTGCTCGACCCAGCACTGAAGACCATCGTCCACATCCCTAACGTGAACGCGCGCGAAAGCCTGAAGGACAAGCAGCGTGAGGTGAGCGACATCATGCACGGCCTTGGCGAATGGAAGGGCGTGGACCCCGACACGGGCTTTCACCTGGTGACCACCAAAGACGGTCGCACCTTGAAAGTGGCGGACCTGGTGGACGACAGCACCCCTGCTGTGCGCGCTCGTGTGCTTGAGGCGCTGAAAGACCCCGCGCACAAGGACGACCGCGACCATGTAGACGTGATCATCGCGCTAGGTATGGCCAAGGAAGGCTTCGACTGGATCTGGTGCGAGCATGCTCTGACCATCGGCTACCGCAGCAGCCTGACAGAGATCGTCCAGATCATCGGCCGCGCCACGCGTGATGCCAAAGGCAAGGAACGGTCTCGCTTCACCAATCTGATTGCTGAGCCGACAGCCGAGCAGTCCGCCGTGACCGAGGCCGTGAACGACATGCTCAAGGCGATCTCTGCCAGCCTGCTGATGGAGCAGGTGCTGGCACCACGCTATGAGTTCACGCCCAAGAATGCCGGCGCCCAAGAGGGCTTCGTCTACAACGATGGCGAGGGCTACAAGGAAGATGGCATCAACATCGGAGTGAATGAGGCCACCGGCCAGTACCACGTTGAAATCAACGGCCTAATCAAGCCCGAAACGCCCGAGGCCACCCGCATTTGCAAGGAAGATTTAAACGAAGTGGTCACCAGCTTCCTGCAGGACAAGACAGCGCTGGAGCGTGGCTTGTTTGACAAGGAAAACACCTTGCCTGAGGAGCTGACGCAGTTGCGCATGGGCAAGATCGTGCGAGAGCGTTACCCTGATTTGAGTGAGACCGACCAGGAAGCCATTCGGCAGCACGCCATTGCCGCCATGAACATCACCCAACAAGCGAAGCTGGCTCTGGCCCAGGCAGACGCCTCAGGCGGCACGGTGCAAGGCAGCACGGCGCTGCTGGACGGCGTGCGCAAGTTTGTCAACGTGCGCGACCTGGACATTGACCTGATCGACCGCATCAACCCCTTCGATGCTGCCTATGCAGTGCTGGCCAAGGCGATGGATGAAAAGTCGCTGCGCCAAGTACAGGCGGCCATTGCGGCGAAGAAAGTGAGCATCCCCGAAGAAGAGGCCCGTGACCTGTCGAAGCGTGCCTTGCAGTTCAAGAACGAACGGGGACGCCTGCCTGACATCAATTCGGCCGACGCCTGGGAGAAGCGCATGGCTGAGGGCGTGGCCGCCTTCGCGCGCTACCGCGCGCAGGCAAAGGCAGCGCAAGCACAAGGGGATGCCACGAATGGCTGACATGGACGATGACGAACTGCTGGATGCACTGGGCGTTGAAGTCGCGCCGCTCAAGGTATCCAGCCGCACCCCGCGAGAGGAACGCATCATCGCTGGGTTTGAAGACATCTTGCGCTTCCACGAAGTGCATGGCAGAGCGCCACAGCACGGCGAAAGTGGGGATATCTTCGAGCGCCTGTATGCCGTTCGGCTGGACCGGTTGCGCAAGCTCCCAGAGGCGCAGACTCTGCTTGCCGCACTGGACGAGCCGGGGTTGCTTGCTGGTGCCCCTGGCACTGCAAATGATGTTGATGCCCTAGACGAAGACGCCCTGTTGGCCGAACTCGGCGTGGATGTGCCAAGCATCGTCGACGAGCAGGACATCCGGGTGTTGAAGCACGTGCGGTCGGTCGCTGAAAAGCGATTGGCGGAGGAGATTGCAAATCGGGACAAGTGCGAAGACTTCGAGAAATTCGAGCACTTGTTTGATGCTGTGCGCAAAGAGCTTCAATCAGGCGTCCGGCAAGGGCTGACCTTCCAATCCAAAGAGAAGGCGCTGGACGACATCGTGCAGGGGGCCTACTTCATCATTGGTGGCCAGATCGCCTACATCGCTGAGGTGGGCGAGGCGTTCACCACCGAATATGGTCGACGTGACAGCCGCCTTCGGGTGGTGTTTGACAACGGCACCGAGGCCAGCGTCCTGATGCGCTCGTTGCAGCGCTCACTGCATCGAGACGAAGCAGCCAGGCTGATTTCCGACCCAGACGCGGGCCCGCTGTTTGGTGGCGTCCAGGAAGAAGGCGACATCGCGAGCGGGACGATCTACGTGTTGCGCAGCAAGTCAAACCACCCATTCGTGGCGGAGCACCGCGAGCTGATCCACAAAATTGGGGTCACTGGTGGATCGGTCGAGACGCGCATCTCTGGCGCAGATAAGGATGCAACCTACCTTCTATCTGGCGTCGAGGTGGTTGCGACCTACAAGCTGCACAACTTGAACCGGACGAGGCTCGAAAGCATCTTCCACCGGCTGTTCGGCGCCGCGCAGCTTGACTTGACCATTGATGACCGCTTCGGGAACCCAGTCAAGCCAAAGGAGTGGTTCATGGTGCCGCTCCATGTGATTGACGAGGCGGTCCAGCGTCTTCGCGATGGGTCGATCACTGAGGTGATCTACGATCCTAAGCAGGCAAGGCTTGTCGGCCGTTCAGTGTGACCGTGTACCAAGGCCGCCCTCTATGAGTGCGGCAGAACGCCAGCTTTTGGGCCCCTCTAGGGTGCGGCCGCCAAGGGCCAAGCCCCTGCATCCATCGCAGGGATGCAATCCGCTGAAGTACCCCCCCTATTCGTGGCATCTTGCCTAGACAAAGATGGCAACTACCTTTAAGGTATGATCATACGATGGCGTTAGCACTTCACTACCCGACTCCGCCTCACACACACGACCTGGACGAGTGTAAGGATCATGAGCGAAAGATCATACCTAGATGCTGGGATCTGGCGGCAGTGCAGGCGGCCCTGGACTCGAGCCACTTGTCAATTCAGTTATCGACCACAGCTAGTGAAGATGTCGCGACTGAACTTCGATGGGATCGAAATGACATTAGAAACTTCTTCCTTTGTTTGGGGTCTCACCGGTACAACGATTCTGAATGGTGCCTCCCTCCCAAGCATGGAAATAAATTCGCGCCGATGGCGGCTGATAGCTATGTGATGGGTTTTGACAGGATTAAGGTTGAAGAAAATCAAAGTCGACAGCCATATGTGTATGTGAAATTCACAGTGAGCGAAAAGACCAACAAGATTTTGGTTTTCAGCCTGCACCCGTCAAGAATTTAGTTTGGAGCGAAAAATGAAATACACGCATATTTGCCCCTTCTGTGAAGAAGGGAATGCTGTAGAGGTTGAGTATTCGAAAAAGATCAAGCTGGGCCGAAGACTGGTCTTGGTTGAAGGTCTGAAAAAGACTGTGTGTGAAGTTTGCGAGAGTGAGTCCGTCCCTGAAGCATTTCATGATTTGAATTTGGCTTTGATTAATCACGCTGGTGATGTTTGTCGAGGTGCTGTATCTGCCGGAATGCTGCGAGCCCTCCGAGAGGATTGGAGCCTGACGCAGGTGGACGCTTCAAAGCTTTTTGGGGCGGGCAAGAGCTCATTTGCCAAATGGGAGTCGGGTCAGGCAAAAATCAGCACTCCCGCAGCACTTCTTATCCAGGTTGCGATGAATGTGCCTGGTGTGATGCCGTATTTGGGGAAATTGGCAAAAATGGCTATCCGGGTAAAGGTGCCCCATCGAAAACTGGCGACAGTAGTGCCCGAGGCAGTATCTGGCGCATATGAAACTGTAAAGTTTCCCGATAACGTAGCCGCAAACGTCGTGCAATTTAAGCATCGCATTGCACACAAGCCGCACCGCATGGCGACTACTTCTGATGCTTTAAGAGAAGAGGACTGGGGTAGTGCATATTCATCACCCAAGAAATATAATCCTGATGTTTTGATGCCATTGGAGGCTGCCGCATGAGGCCTAGTCCCATACAGATGGTTGAAGCCTTTCCTGAAAAGGTTTGGGTTGAGTTAAATAAGAATATTGACCCGAGCAACGATGATGAGTCATTGCTTGATAAGATCGAACTTCAGTTTAGAAAAAGACTCGAGCCTTTTCCTGATTTTTGGGATGAAGAAGAGCCTTTCGAAGGAGCCAAGGAACGCACGTTCAAGGTGACTTTGGGCGTTCGAACCCCAGAAAATACTGATGTTGGCGCTTATGTTTTCGAGATTGTGATTACCGGTGCATTCGCTTGTGTCGCGAAGAAGGTCGGTGACCTTGCGCCAGAGGATGCAGCTTATGAATACGGTCTGACCATGTTGTATGGAATGGTGCGAGAGCAGTTTTCTGCGATTACATCTCGTATGCTGCCAGGGATCCGAACACTCCCCACACTGAGCTTTATTGGTGAACGCAAACTTGAATTGGACGCAAAAAAAGCTGAGCAGGCGAAAAATTAATAGGTTCTGCTTGCACACTTAAAGAAGGGGCGTATGCCCCTTTCTTTTTTGATGCAGTCGATGCGCCTAGATAAATCTATGGTGACTTGCCAAGTCTTATGGGGCTATAAGCCAATCGCGAGACCAAGAATTACCTTGTCCTTGTGCGCGGGATAGGCATATTTCGCGGTCGACGTGTACATCCCGATTCTGGCGGTTGCTATAGCGCGATTCAGTTGTCAACCAGGAGTTGAGAACTGCGGCCACAGGCGAAGGCCACCAGATGGATCGTGTGAGGGGCGCTACATCGATCACCTGGTCATCCTTGAGCAACCTGTAAGGTTGACTTACAGGTTCGATCTGAGGGTGGCACGCGAGTCCTGCGCCTGGTGCCACAAGTTCTATAACGTCGACGCCAGGCCACAGGCTGCCAGGGTCAGGGCGTCTTCGATTTTCAGCTTGGATGTCCCGCCCTTGGCGCTTTCTTTGGCCACGATGCGCTGGTGCCCGATCTTCCTGCACTTCGGCCAGTGCGATCTTGCGGGGAGGGAGGCAACCACCTCACGTTCTTCGGGCCGGACCGTGCCCGGTGGCCAGGGGCTGATAGGGCGCCCGGTACAGCGCCTTTTCAGGTACACCAGCGGTACAGTCATCAGCTTTGACCGATTCCTGTTGACGCCGACCGAAAACTGAGCCACTTTTCGTGGTGATGCCGACCCAAATT
>CAYPUS010000061.1:0-12096 GCA_964413815.1 uncultured Aquabacterium sp.
TGTTTCTGTCTCTGCGAAGCTTCACCCCGGAAATCCGCGAAGAACCTTTTTTTTGGTCAGTGCGGTGCGGCGCCGACGGGCGTTTCGGTGTGCATCACGCACAGCCACTTGCCATCCTTGTGCAGCCACACGGATGAGTCGGCCATCTCTTGCGTGATCTCGTCCGACTTGCCGCGCTCAGCCAAGGCTTGCTTGACGCGGTAGGTGAGCACGGCGGTCTGCTCCGTCGGAAACACAACGTTCATGTCGCTGAGCTCGAAGGACTTGATGACCATGCTGCCATGCTCGGCCATGTCCCGGTATTGGCGATGATCGAATTGCATGGCGCCGTGGGTGCTGACCATGAGCGCTGGCTCGTCCAGCATGGCGATGGCGGCATCGGTGTCTTCGTCCACCATCGACTGCCAGAACTGTTTCTCCAGTTGAATGAGATCCTTGCTTGCGGTTTGCATGTCGGTCTCCTTGAGAAGAAGGAAGGAAATATCCAATATGCGCCGCCGGCCGGGCGATGTGCGTCGGAAGGGGCCGCGGCGGGAGGTAGGCGCCTTCCTACTGGAGCAGGCCCCTCTCCAGGGCGGGGTTCCACAACCACGATAAGGGCGTCCTTTGCACGCAGATCACGCATCTCGGTGTGCGGGTACCATGCTTCGTTGTCTGCCCTTTCCTTCCTGTCCGGAACCTGAATGTCCTTTCCCCACTCACGCAAGAAATCTGTCGCACTCCAATCGGCCGAACTGGCCATCGCCGTGCCGCAGGTCATGGCCCATCGGCTGACCCGCATGGCGCTCGCGGGGCCCGTGCTCTCTGAACGGGACCGCCGCGAATTCCAGACCATGGTCCTGGAAAAGCAGGCCGCCTTCACACAGGCCTGGGTGGCCATGGCCGCGGAAACCTTCCGCGCCAACCAGGCTTTCGCGACGTCGCTGCTCGGCAGCTTCTTCAACCCCCTCGCGCACACGCACATGTCGACCACGAAAATGGCGGCCGACATGCACAAGGCCGCCATGGGCGTGCTGAGTCAGGGTTTGACCCCCGTGCACCGCAAAGCCGTCGCCAACGCCAGGCGCCTGGCCAAGACCAAGCTGCGCTGACGACGAGGCCGCCATCCCCGCCCCGCGCCCCCTCACCTCGGGGTTCGACGGGGCGGTCTGATGGTCAACCCTCATTTTTTGCGTCGGCCGGCGGCATCCGCAGCCCGCACAATACCGTGCGTTCAACAGCGATGCCGACCCGCCCATGCCACCCTTGCTGTCTCAACATTTCTGGCTGATCTGCGGACTGTGGTTCGGCATCAGCAATGGCCTGTTCCTGTGGTTCCGCCT
This sequence comes from uncultured Aquabacterium sp., assembly GCA_964413815.1. Classification (GTDB taxonomy): domain Bacteria; phylum Pseudomonadota; class Gammaproteobacteria; order Burkholderiales; family Burkholderiaceae_C; genus Aquabacterium. Next base: position 1,323 of record CAYPUS010000061.1, read on the forward strand.
TCGCAAGCTGGCGCTGACGGGCGCCTTCTCCCAGGATGAGGCCAGCCGCTTCACCAAATGGGCGGCGCTGTCCATCTTTCTGCCGGCCATGGTGTTCTGGGGGCTGCAGATGTCGGCCGGCACGGCCACAGAACCCAATTTCCTGACCTGGCCTTCGCCCCACAAGCAAGTGGCATTGGGCTTTCAGATCGTCCTGTGGACGCTGATGGTGGCCTGGGTCTTTCCCCTGGGCGGCGCCGATGTGCTGGCCAAGTTCCTGAGCGCAGGACGCACGAAGCTGCTCTTCCTGTATACGCCCAAGGCCTTCAGGTGGATGACGGCAGCCACGGTGGCGGTGGGGATGCACATGTCGGGTGCGCCGGTATGAAAAAAACGGGGGCGGTCTTGAACCGCCCCCGCTTGTCTGTAGCGTCTCAACGCCTCAGGGCTTCTTGCCGCCCCAATCCTGCACCTGGGCCACGCTGCCCACGGTGATGCGCTCACCCAGCTTCTCGTGACCGGGCTGGCTGGCTTTGCGGATCGTGATGATCGAATTGCGGAACTCGATGGATTCGATCCAGCCTTCGAGGATGAAGGCGGGCGTGGCGCGCGTGTCGAAGAAGGTGCGCAGGTGATTCTGGATGCTGAGGTCGTCGCGCCAGAACTGGAAGCTCGTCACGTCCACCAGCTTCTTGAAGAAGGCGTAGCCGCTGTAGTCATTGAGGATGCCGCCGCCATAGGCGTTCATGTACAGACAGTGGGCGTCCTCGACCACGAAGACGCCACCCGGCTTGACGTGGGGAAAGTAGTTGATGAACGAGTTGATGATGTCGGTCGAGACGTGCGAGCCATCGTCGATCACGACATCGAACTGCGGGCACAGGCCCAGGATCTTCTGGAAGGTTGGTGCGGCGTTGGCGTCACCCACCACGACTTTCACGCGCGGATCGTCATAGCGCAGCGCTTCGCACTTCGGATCGATGTCGCAGCCGATGAACTGGCGCGCCTCGGTGAAGTAGCTCGACCAGGTCTCCAGCGAGCCGCCGTTCTGGATGCCAATCTCCAGCATCGAGATGGGCGCATGGCGCAGCGGCGCAAACAGCGTGTCGTAGTACGTCAGGTAGGAAGCCCATTTGTCGCTGACCTTGCCGGTCTTGGTCCGATGCAGCGTGTCGATCGATCTGGATTCCATGGGTTTGCTCCCTTGTGAGCGGGTTTGTGTGACCCACCATTGTTGGCCTCATGCCAAATGGCGGAACAGTGATAAGCATCTGCGGCCACGGGGTATTTGCGCGATTGCCGCCCCGTGCAGCGAGGCCCTAGGCCGCAGAAGCAACAGAGGTTGACATCACCGCGGTGGCGGATGCGCCGGGCGTGGCTGCGGGAAGGGGCACATGCGCCCGGATCGCATCGGCTGCCGGGCCGAGCTGGTCCAGCCAGAAAGCGGGGTTGTATTTGGCCCAGGCGTGCCCGCCCATCGGCGCCCTGCCCTGGTTGAGCGACAGGTACTGCTCCGGGCGAAGTTCCAGCGCGAACAACGAGGCCGTCGCTTCATTGGGCATCACGAAGCGGGTGGACAGCGCGCCCATGAAGGAGAAGAACAGGTCTTCGCTGGAGCCCGTCTGCACGAAGTAGTTCAGGGCTTGCGGAAACTCTTCGAGCAAACCGATGCAGGCGCGGTTGCGGCGCAGGCTCAGGCCACCATTGCCGACCAGGGCCTTGACCTTGCGCGCATGCTCGCCGACGAAGCGGTCGAGGTTGACGAGGATCTCGACCCCATCGGGCCAGGGTGCACCCACGTAGTCGTAAGGACGGGCCATCCAGGCATCGAGCTCATCGCGCAGCAAGATGGCGTCCGTCTGCAGGATCAGCGAGAACTCGAACTGCCCGAAGTGCTGGTAGAAGGCCGGACTCATCAGCAGGCGGTTGTAGCCCTTGATGGACGCGAAGTGAACCGGGTCGAAGGCGATCAGCGGCACACCGGGAAAGTCGGCCGCGTACGCGCGCATGTCCAGCCCTTGCGGGCCGATGAAGCAGACCTGGCGGCCAGGCTGCAGCACGGACAGCGAATGCTGCAAGGAAAAGCGCTCCAGCGCCGACAGCCTGGGCTGGTAGATCGGCACCAGAATGACGAGCGAGCTCATCGGGCCAGGCCCTGCAAACCGAACTTCTCGGCCACGAAACCCAGGATGCTGTCGACGCGGCCGCTGCCGTGGTGATGGGCCAAGGCGTAGCGGTGGCGCGTCATGATGCCGTCGATGCCACCCTCGTCGAACATGCGGATGGCCTGCTGCACGATGCGCTCGGGCGCCACGATGTCTTCGGGTGTGTAGAACAGGATGTGCGCGCGATCGATCTGGTTGATGGGCGGCAGGTAACGCAGCGATTCGGGCACGATGGGAATGCCGCCGCTGATCAGTGCGTCGAAGATGCGGATGGGCACGTCGTTGAGCACAGGGATGATCCAGTGGGCCTTGTGCGCCACCCATTCATCGAAGCGGTCCTGCAGCGTGCGCGCATGGAAGCTGTGCGTTGAAAAGCCGATGGAGGGGTACTTCTGGCTCAGCGTCGAGACGACGCGGTTGCGGAAATTGAAGGCCGGATAGCCGACGTGCATACCCAGGGGCTCGTTCGAGCGCTCGGCCGTGGCGATGTGGGCGGCCTGGTCGGCCAGGAAAGTCCGGGGCCACTGGATGGTGGCGCAGTAGACCGGGCCGGCGGTGCACCAGTTGTAGCGCGTCAGCAGGTAGAGGTTCTCGTGGTGCGCAGGCACGTACAGATCGGCGTGCACGGCCGCGAAGGCGCTGTTGTCGAGCCAGTGATGGTTATCCCAGTCCCAGACCGCGAAGATCGTCTTGTCGCAGCGCGTGTAGAAATCACCATAGTTCGGCGCTCCGCCCCCGCGTCCCACGTCGTTGTTGTTGAGCACGACGATGGCGCCTTCGAGTTCATCGCGCTTGGCCTGGCGGCGTGCCGGGTCGTTCTCGGTGAAATAGTCCTTGTCGAGCTGGACCACTTCCAGGCTCGGATGCTGGTAGGCAAAGCCATGCAGGTCGGCGCCGATGAAGATCTTGCGTACCGGGTTGTGTGCGAAGTACTGGCTCAGCACCTTGGACCGGTTGTTCTTGAGCAGCGCGAGGTGGAAGAACTGGTCCTGCTGCGCGTGGCGCTTGACGCCGTCGCTGAGCTGCACAGGAAAGCCCTGGTCAGGCAAGGCGAACATGGCTTCGGTGATCTGCATGGCGTATTCCGATGAGGGGTGCTCTGCGGGTTCGACGGTGGGCGCAACGCCTCAGCCCTGACGGCTCAGGGCGTCGCGGGCATCGCCCAGTTCGGCCTGGCGCCACATGGCGACGTAGATCGCCTCCATGTTGCGGCAAAAGCGCTCGGTATCGAACAGTGCGTGGGTCTGGCGATTGGCGTTCAGCTTGGCGCGCAGGCTGGCGCGCAAGGCCGGATCGAGCGCCAGCTTCAGGGCCAGTTGCTCATAGCCTTCCCGCGAGTCGGCCACCAACTCCGGCAGGCCGATGGCGTGCAGCAGGCTGCCGGCCACGCGCGAGGGGAAGGCGCCGCCCATGTAGGTCACCACGGGCAGGCCGGCCATCAGGGCGTCGGCAGCGGTGGTGTGGGCGTTGTAGGGATGGGTGTCCAGGAAGATGTCGGCCTGGCGGTAGCGGGCCAGGTGGTCTTCGACCAAGGGCACGCGGCCGGCGAACACCAGGCGCGAAGGGTCGACACCACGCTTGGCGGCCTCGGCACGCAGGTTCTGCTGAGATGTCTGGCTGCGCGACATCAGCCACAGCACGCTGCCGGGCACCTGCGCCAGCAGGCGCATCCACATGTCGAACAGCGGCGGGTTGATCTTGTAGTCGTGGCTGAAGGAGCAGAACACCACGGCGTCTTCCGGCAGGCCGCATTCGGCGCGGGTGGGCGTGCGCTCCGAGATCTTCAGGCCCGCGTCGGTCGGCAGGTAGGCGTCGGGCAGGTAGACCACCTTCTCGTCGTAGAAGCGCTGGTGCTCCCGCGGGATCACGTGCCGGTCGGCAATGATGTAGTCCATGTAGGGCAGGCCCATGGTGCCGGGGTAGCCCAGGTAGTTGACCTGCACCGGCGCGGGCCGGAAGGCGAAGACATCGGTGCGGGAATCGGCCGTGTAGCCGGCCAGGTCGATGGCGATGTCGACTTCCATCTCGCGCATCAGCTCGGCGATCTGGCGAGAGACCATCAGGCGCGCATCGACGAACTTGTCGAAGCAGGCCAGCATGCGCTTGCGCAGGCGGCTGTTGTCATCGATGCCCAGGGAGATGGCGATGGTCTCGAAGCGCGACTTGTCGTGGTGCTCGAAGATGCCGGCCATCAGGTGACCCACGGGGTGCTCGCGCAGGTCGGGCGACACATAGGCGATGCGGATCTTCTTGTGGCGGTAGCGCTGGCCCCGCCACAGCGGCACGGCAGCGGCCGGAAAGCGCTCGCCGAACATGCGGGCGCTGACAAGGTGGCTTTGGCAATCGTCCGAGATGGCCATCAGGGGCAGCGACTTGCAGGTCTTGTCGCCGACGCGGATGCCCTCGACGATGCGCTTGGCCAGGGATTCGAAATCCGTCCAGTCGCAGGCGTGCAGGCGCTCATAGGCCAGCAGGCCCAGGCCCCAGTCGTACTTGGGGTTGACGGCCAGCAGGCGCTGGAAGATGGCGATGGCCTCTTCGGTGCGCTTGAACTCGGTCAGGATGATGCCGCTGTTGCCCAGCGCCGTTTCGTGCTCGGGCTTGATGGCCAGCACACGCTGAAAGCGCTCCAGCGCCTCGGCGTGGCGGTGCTGCTCGCGCAGCAGCACGCCGCTGTTGATCAGCGCTTCGCAGTACTGCGGATTGAGGGCGATGGCCTTGTCATAGGCCACCAGGGCATCGGCGCGGCGGCCCTGCCCGTTCAGCACATTGGCATAGGCCATCCACAGCGGTGCGAAACCCTGGTTGACGGCCACGCACTGCTCCAGCATCGCCAGGGCCTTGAGGTTGTCCTTGCGCTGCATGAGGATGACGGCCAGCGAGTAGGTCGCGATGCCGTCATGGGGGTACTTCTGAAGGTGGGCGGTGAAGATCGCCTCGGCCTCATGAACCTGGCCGGCGTTTTGCAGCTCGATGCCACGAAAGAGCTGGGCCTGGTCCTGTTGTGCCTGTTGCTGTGCCTGTTGTTGTGCTTGTTGTTGCGCCTGCTCGGCAGCCTGCTGCGGGGCGACTGACTGAGGTGCGCTCTGCTGCGTGATCTGGCTGATCGTGGGTGCGGCCACCGGCGACACGATGGGGGTGCCGCTTGTCGGGCTGACCGGGGCCCGGGCGGCCACCGCGGCCGCGTTCACTTCTTTCACCAGGCCCGATACCGCAGCTTGTGCAGGCTTGAGTGCAAGGGCTTGAGGACGATTTCCCATCTTGTTGTCTCGCTCGAAACGGCCGGATCACCGCAAGAACGAGATTAGGGCGCCCACATGGGAGACGCTCGGGGTATCAAGCCCCGAAAAACCGGTCAAATTCCGCTGAACGGCCCGCGAAGGGGCCGTCCATGCGGTCGCTCACTGCGTCAGCTGCACCATCTCGGGCACCAGCCACTGGCTCAGGCCGTTGCCCAGCGAGCGCAACTGGGCGCTGGCCAAGTAGCCGTCGTGCAGGGCATTGACGTAGGCGATGCGCAGGTTGAAGTGGTCGCTCTCGGACGACATCACATCGAACAGCGAGCGCCGGCCCAGTTGGGACCATTGCTGGAAGGTGAAATTGCGCACCTTCTCGCTGTCGCGCAGCACATCCACATAGCGGCGCGCCCGGTCGAAGGCCGAAGACGCCGTGTCGTACATCTCGGCCGTGCGGGCGAACTTGCCGGTCAGCAGCTCGTCGAGCTGGCGGCGTGCCGCTTCGGCGCGCTTCATGGCCGCCTGCTGCGCCGCCGCGTCCGAAAAGCCGTTGAAGAGGCTGTAGCTGACCGTGACCCCGGCCTGCCAGGACGAGACGGCCGCCCCACCCTGCGTGCCCTGGGAGCGGCCGAGGTTCCAGTTCAGTTGCGGACGCTGCCCGGCCACGACGGCGCGGGTGTAGCTCTCCATGGCCTCGGCCTGGGTGCGCAGCTGGCGGGCCTCGTTGCTCATCTCGATCTGACGGTTGATCTCGCCGATCTCCGGCACCGAGGCCAGCGGGATGGTGATGCCGTCACCCGGCAGCACGTTGTCGCCGATGAGCCGGCGCAGGCGGATCTCGATCTGGCGGCTCTGGGCCAGGGCCTGGTCCCGTTGCAGTTCGGTCTGCGCCTGGGTCTTGCGGGCCTGGATCAGTTCGCTGGCACGGCCGCGGTCTTCCGCCACGATGCCTTCCAGGGCCTCGACCAGGCAGCTCATCTTGCGCATGTACTGCTGGTAGACCTGGGCCTGAAGGCGATAGCGGTTGCGCTCCAGGGCCGCGGTGACGGCCTCCAGCACAACGGTCTCGCTGGTGATGGCCGCGCCGTAGCGGGCCACGCTGGCCAGCTTCTCGCGGTAATCGGTCATCTGGCGTACGCGGCCGTTGTCCCAGACGGGCGCCGAGACCGACAGGTTCACCGCCGCCTGCTTGCCCTGCGAGGTGACACGGCCATCGACCTCGGTGGAGCCGCCCCCGAAGGAAGCGCTGACGCCCACCGTGGGCCAGTAGCCGGCCTGGGCCTCCTCGACGTCGGCACGGGCCGCCTCGGCCAGCAGGCGGGCCGCCCCCACGGCGTGGCTTCGGCGACTGGCCTCGCGGGCGATGACCTGCAGTTGCGACAGGGGGTCCAAGGGCGGCTCGGCCTGCGACGGCTCGCCAGCCGGCCTGGGCGCCAGGGCTCCGCCTTTGGCGGCCTTGCTGCTGGCGGCCGCGCGGTTGCCATTCAGGTCATCGGTGCAGCGGGTCTGGGCCTGGGCCAGGTTCGGCGCCAGCGGGGCAAGCAGCCCCCCGACGCACAAGGTCAGCCAAAGCCGAACGGTACTGCTCTTCATTGTCAACGCTCCCGGAATGCTTCCTGAGACTTCACCACCGGCAGCAGGATGTACTCCGCCACCGTTCTCTCGCCAGTTCTGACTTCGACCGTCGCCGTCATGCCCGGCAGGACCTGCAGCGGCTTGCCGTGCTTTTGCAAGGTCGAAGAATCCGAGCGGATCAAGGCCCGGTAATAGGTCGAATCGGGCGCGCCCGTCTTGGCGTCATCGCCCAGCGCGTCCGGGCTGATGTACTCGATCACGCCCTTGAGGCCGCCAAACATGAAGTAGTCATAGGCCGAGAGCTTGACCGTCACGGGCAGCCCCACCTTCAGGAAGCCAATGTCCTTGGGCTTGATGCGCGCCTCGATCAGGATGCGCTGGCCCGCAGGCATGATTTCCATGATGGGCGCGCCGCCCGAGACCACGCCACCGACGGTGACGATGCGGATGTTCTTGACCACGCCACGCACCGGTGACTTCAGGGTCGTGCGGGTCAGCTGGTCCTTCTTGACGACCATCTGCTCCTCGATCTGGGCCAGCTCGGTGCGCACCTTGATCAGCTCGGAGCTGGCGTCCTGACGGAAGCGGTTGATGCGCTCCTGAATCTGCAAGGTCAGGTCGTTGACCTGGCGCTCCAGCCGCATCACTTCGACCTCGGACATCAGGCCCTTGGCCGACATGCGCTCGGCCATGGCCAGCTCGCGGCGCAACAGGCTCAGGCTGCGCCGGGTGACGCCGACCGCCTCTTCCAGCGCCTGACGGCGGGCCACATACGATTCGGTCTCGCCCTGCACGATCTCGGCCTGGCGCAAGACCTCGGGTGGAAAGGCCAGCGGCCGGCCCGTGGATTCGGCCAGCAGGCGCGAGAGCGTGCCGGTCAGCGCCAGGCGCTTGGCCTGGCCTTCGTTCTGCTGGGCCTCGGCGCGCGTGGGGTCGATCTGCACGAGGTCCTGGCCCTTCTCGACCAGTTGGCCTTCGCGCACCAGCAAGGCCCCCAGGATGCCGCCTTCGAGGCTGGCGATGACCTGCTCGCGGCCATCCGAGACCACACGGCCATCGGCCTTGGTGATCTGGTCCACGCGTGCGAAACAGGCCCAGGTGATGGCCACGAAAACAGCCGTCAGCATCATGTAGATGGCCCAGGCCGCCTGCGGGGTCTGCTCGATCACCTCGGCCTGCTTGATGCCCGACAGGAAGGCGTCGTCACCGGGGTAATAGACACCGTCTTCCGACTTCTTGGACGCGAACACCGCCATCATGGTCGTGCGTGCGCCTGTGTCAGCCAGCGGCCGCGGCCAGCTCGCGCTGTGGCGCCGGCACCGGTGCTGCCTGGGTGGGCTGCGGGCGCCCCGCCAGGGCGGCAAGCACCTTGGCCTTGGGGCCATCGGCCAGGATGCGGCCGCCATCGACCACGATGATGCGGTCGACCACGTCCAGCAAGGCCGGGCGGTGGGTGACGATCACCAGCGTCTGGCCATGCACGGCCGAGCGCAGATGGTGGATGAAGCTGGCTTCGGACTGCGCGTCCATCGAGCTGGTGGGCTCGTCCATCAGCAGCACCTGCGAGCGCGTGACCAGGCAGCGCGCGAGGGCCACCAGCTGACGCTGGCCACCCGAAAGCAAGGCGCCCATCTCGCCGACGGGCAGGTCATAACCCAGCGGGTGCGAGGCCGCGAGCTTGTCCAGGCCGGTCTGGCGCGCCACTTCGAGGAAGTGGCCCACATCGGCGTTGGGGCGGCCCAGGAAGACGTTCTCCTTGAGCGTGCCGTAGAACAAGCGCGGCTCCTGGGAGACAAAACCAATGTGCCGACGGAAGTCGGCAGGGTCGATCTGACGCAGGTCGATGCCATCGACATCGACGAAGCCATCGGTGGGCTGGTAGAGCCCGGCCAGCAAGCGCAGGATGGTCGACTTGCCGCTGCCGATCTTGCCCAGGATGGCCACGCGCTCGCCGGCCTGGATGTTCAGGTTGATGCCCTTGAGCACCATGGGCGCATGCTCTTGCTTGCCCTTGGGATAGGCGAAGGTGACGTCATGCAGGCCAAGCTGGCCGTCGATGTGCGGGCGGGACAGGTACTGCTTGCCGGGCACACGCTCGGTGGGCATGGCCATCAGGTCATTGAGCGTCATCAGGGCGGCCCGGGCCCCCTGGTAGCGGCCGGCCAGGGCGACGACCGAGGTCAGGGGCGCCACGGCACGCCCTGCGAACATCACGGCGCCGATCAGCGAGCCCGCCGAGATCCGGCCATCCTGGATCAGCACCACGCCCCAGATCAGCATGGCCACGGTGACCAGCGGCTGCACGATCATCGAGAAGTTGCTGACGACGCTGGCGATGGCGCGCGAACGCAGGGCCGAAGCGGCCGCGGCCGCATTGGCGCTTTCATAACGGCGCGAGAAGTAGCCTGCGGCACCGGCCGCGCGCACGTCCTCCATGCCCTCCATCGCCTCGACGAGCAGGCCCTGCAAGTCGGCGTGCTGCGCCATGTTGGCGCGCATCGAGCGGCGCAGCATGCGCTGCACCCCCAGAGACAGCCCCAGCACCAGCGGCACCGCAACCACCAGCACGAAGCCCAGGGGCCCGGCGATCACGAAGGTCATCAGGATGAACAGGAAGATGAACGGCAGGTCGGTCAGCACCGACACACTGGCCGAGGTCGAAAAATCGCGTACCACCTCGATCTGGGCCAGCCTGTGCGCGAAGGAGCCGGCCGACTCGGGCCGGTGCTCCAGGCGGATGCTCAGCGCCTGGTTGAACAGCATGTTGCCCATGATCAGGTCGGCCTTCTTGCCGGCCGAATCGATCAGGTAGCTGCGCAACTGGCGCGCGGTCCAGTCGAAGGCGATGCCGATGAGGGTGCCCGTGCCCAGCGACCACATGGTCACCATGGCGCTGTGCGGGATCACCTTGTCGTAGACGACGGAAGTGAAAAAGCCTGTGACCAGCATCAGCACATTGCTGAGCAGCGCCGCGAGCATCGCCGAGCGGTAATAGGGCACATAGCGTTTGAGGGTCTCCCACAGCCAGTGGGAAGGCGAACGCTCCTGGGCGACACGGTCGCCATGGACGGCGCCTGGCTTGAGCGCGGCCAGCAGCGTGTAGCCCAGGTACTCGGGCATCAGCTCTTCTTCGGTCGCGACGCAGACCTCGTCCGAGCCCGGCATGATGACCTCGTAGCGCACGCCGCCCGCGCGCTGCGAGCCGATGCGCTTGGTCAGGATCACCGCGTCGCCGTTCTTGAGCAGCATGACGACGGGCATCAGCATCGACAGGATCTTGCCCGGCGGGCGCTTGACCAGCGTCGAGGAGAAGCCCGCCCGCTTGAGCAGCATGACGGCCTGCGGGGGGGTCAGGCCGCTCTCGGCCACCTGGAGGCCATCCAGCAGCGAGGCCTCGGTGCGGTCCACGCCGTGGTGCCGGCACAGCCAGACCACCGCATCGAGCAAGGGATCTGCGCCGGACACGGCTTCGCCCCCACCCAGAGCCTCGGGCTCGGGTGCACCCATCTCTTCGATCGGATCGGGCTCAAACGGTGTGTCCACCAAACAGCTCCAGCTCAGCTCAACACAGGACGCACGTTCCTTTGGAACATGTCCCCCGGATGCTAGGCGGGCGTTGGGAATACTTAAGCGGCAATAGCGCGGTGTTCGGGGCGCTATTCGCTGCTATCGGGGCGCAGGGGCGCTAAAAGCGCAGGCATGCCCCAAGCCTTGTGCAAAGGCCACGGAATGCAAGCCGTGTGCGAAACAAATTGGGGGAAAGAGGTGGAGGCGCGGGCCGGAGTCGAACCGACCTACACGGATTTGCAATCCGGTGCA
>CAYPUS010000062.1:0-237 GCA_964413815.1 uncultured Aquabacterium sp.
CCTCAGACCTCCAGCCACTCCTTGCGCACGTAGTTGTCGGCGCGGAGTTCATCGGGCGTGCCGTGGAAGACCACCTCGCCGTGCCCCATCACGTAGCAGCGCTGCGAGATGTCGAGGGCGATGGTGAGCTTCTGCTCCACCAGCAAAACCCCCAGGCCGCGCTTTTTCAGCTCCTTGAGGTATTCGCCCACCAGCTCGACGATCTTGGGCGCCAGGCCCTCGGTGGGCTCGTCGATG
>CAYPUS010000062.1:247-2251 GCA_964413815.1 uncultured Aquabacterium sp.
GATCATGATCAGGTCCGGGTCACCCATCAGCGTGCGGCACAGGGTGAGCATCTGCTGCTCGCCCCCTGACATCACGCCGGCCTCGGTGTGCTGGCGCTCCTTGAGGCGTGGGAACATCTGATACATGTCGTCGATCGTCCAGCGCCCCTTCTTCTTGCCGGACTTCACGCCCAGCCGCAGGTTCTGCTCGACGGTGAGCTTGGGAAAAATGTCCCGGCTCTCGGGCACGTAGCCGATGCCCTTGCGGGCGATGTCGTAGGTCTTGGTGCCCAGCAGCTGTTCGCCGTTCCACTCGACCGTTCCCTCCCCTTCGACCAGGCCCATGATGGCCTTGACCGTGGTGGAGCGGCCCGAGCCGTTGCGGCCCAGCAGACTGACGATTTCGCCCGGCTCGACCTTCATGTCGACGCCATGCAGGATGTGGCTCTTGCCGTAATAGGCATGCAGGTTGTCAATGCGCAGCATGTGGCTCGCCCCTTCAGACACCGGCCTCGGCGGCCTGCGCATGCGCCAGCACCGATCCCAGATAAGCTTCCTTCACGCGCTCATTGGCGCGCACGTTCTCGGGCGTATCGAAGGCGATCACTTCGCCATACACCAGCACGGCGATGCGGTCAGCCAGGCCGAACACCACACCCATGTCGTGCTCCACCGTCAGCAGGGTGCGCCCCACGGTCACGTCGCGGATCATCTTGACGAAGTTGGCCGTCTCGGACTTGCTCATGCCCGCCGTCGGCTCGTCGAGCAGGATCACATTGCCGCCACCGGCGATGGTCACGCCCACCTCCAGCGCCCGCTGCTCCGCATAGGTCAGCAAGGACACGTTGGTGTCGCGCTTGCGGCGCAGGCGGATCATGTCGAGCACCTCCTCGGTGCGCTGGTTCACATGCTCCAGGTTCGACAGGAAACGCCAGAAGGCGTAGCGCTCGCCCATGGACCACAGCACCGCGCAACGGATGTTCTCGAACACCGACAGGCGGGGGAACAGGTTGGACACCTGGAAGCTGCGGGCCAGGCCACGGCGGTTGATCTCATAAGGCTTCATGCCGTGGATCGGCTCGCCGTTGAGCAGGATCTCGCCACTGGTGGGGGCCATGCGGCCGCTGATCAGATTGAACAGGGTGGACTTGCCGGCGCCATTGGGCCCGATCAGGGCCACGCGCTCACCGGCCTTCACGGCCAGTTCGGCGCCGCGGATGATTTCGGTCTTGCCGAAGGACTTGCGCACATTGCGCAGCTCCAGCGCCAGACCGCTCGAAGAAGTTTGCTGTTTGCTCATACCAAATCCACGTCACAGACCTTGGGAACGCACGATCTGTGCTTCGATGTCTTCCTGAACCTCGCCCCACTGCCGCACGAAGTGACGGCGGGTGAGCTCGAACAGGCCGATGCCCGTGACCAGCAGGAGGACGGCGCCTGTCCAGGCATCCGCGCTCTGCGTATCGATCTCGATGCCCGAGAAGGTCATGACCGGGCCCAGTGCTTCATTGAGCTTGATGTGATAGACCATCTCGATGATCACCCCGATGGCCATGACCACTGTCAGGGCGGTGCCTGCCAGGCCCAGGTAGGCCGTCCACAGCCGCCGCAGCATGCCGTAGGCCGCCACGCGCAGGTTCATCATGATCAGGCTGGCGATGCCGCCGGGCGCATACATCACCATCAGCAGGAAGATCACGCCCAGGTACAGCAGCCAGGCCTTGGTCAGCTCCGACAGCAGCACCATGGCGAAGACCATCAGCACGGCACCGATGATCGGGCCGAAGAAGAACAGCGATCCGCCCAGGAAGGTGAACAGCAGGTAGGCACCCGAACGGTGCGCCCCCACCACCTCGGCCGTCACGATCTCGAAGTCGATCGTGTACAGGCCGCCGGCCACGCCCGCGAAGAAGCCCGCGATCATGAAGGCGATGTAGCGCACCCGCTGCGTGTCATAGCCGATGAACTCGACCCGCTCCGGGTTGTCGCGCACCGCGTTGAGCATGCGGCCCAGCGGTGTGCGCG
>CAYPUS010000062.1:2261-4596 GCA_964413815.1 uncultured Aquabacterium sp.
CGATCAGGTAGTACACCTGGATCTGCGGGCCGAAGGTGATCCCCATGACGGGCTCGCCCACCATGCGGTTGCCGGTGATGCCGCCCTCGCCGCCGAAGAACTCCGGCAGCATCAGGGACATCGAATACACCAGCTCGCCCACGCCCAGCGTGATCATGGCGAAGATGGTGCCGGCCTTCTTGGTGGTGACGGCACCCAGCAGGGCCGCCACCAGCAGGCCTGCCAGCCCGCCGACGATCGGCACCATGCTGACCGGCACGGCCCACAGGCCTTCACTGACCTTGTTGAGCGTATGGATGGCCGCAAAAGAGCCCAGGCCCGAGTAAACGGCGTGCCCGAAGCTGAGCATGCCGCCCTGCCCCAGCAGGATGTTGTAGGACAGGCAGGCGATGATGGCGATGCCCATCTGGGACAGCATGGTCATTGCCAGGCTGCTGGTGAAGACCATGGGCGCCACAAGCAGAACCAGGGCAAACAGGCTCCACAGCACCCAGCGGCCGAGACGGAGAGGTCGGAATGTGTAAACGTTGCTGGCCATGTTCTTACTCGTCGCGTGTACCCAGCAGGCCACGCGGCCGGAGGATCAGCATCAAAACCAAAAGGAGATAGGGGAGGATGGGCGCCATCTGCGAGACGGTGATCTTCAGCAGCGGATAAGCCCAGTGTTCGAAGTCGATGGGGTTGCCCCAGCCTTCCATCAGCGAGGCGATGGAGACGTCCACGACGACGGCGAAGGTCTGCATCAAGCCGATCAGCAGCGACGCGAGGAAGGCGCCGGCGAGCGAGCCCATGCCACCGACCACCACGACCACGAAGATGATCGCGCCGACCGAGGCCGCCATATTGGGTTCCGTGACGAAGGCGTTGCCCCCGATCACGCCGGCCAGCCCTGCGAGGGCGCAGCCGCCGCCGAAGACGCCCATCATCACCCGCGGCACGTTGTGGCCCAGGGCCTGTGCCATGTCAGGGTGCGTCAGCGCCGCCTGGATGATGAGACCGACACGGGTGCGGGTCAGCAGCAGCCACAGCGAGGCGAGCATGAACAGCGCCACCAGGGCCATGAAGCCACGGTAGAGCGGGAACTGCGTGCAGGAGTTGCCCGACTCGGCCGAGCACAGATCCGGCGCACCGGCCCCGGCGAACCACTGCAGGCCCACGTCCTTCACATTGGCCACCGTGAACAGGGGGCCGCCGAGCGACTCGGGAATGCGGTAGTCGACGTTGGCCGGCCCCCAGATCAGCCGCACCAGTTCCAGCACGACATAGGACAGACCGAAGGTGACCAGCAACTCGGGCACGTGGCCGTAGGGATGGACCTTGCGCAGGCTGTAGCGTTCGAACATGGCCCCCAGGAGGCCAACCGCCAAAGGCGCGATGATCAGCGCCGGATAAAAACCAAGGACACCGGTGATGGAGTAAGCGAAGTAGGCGCCCAGCATGTAGAAGCTGGTGTGGGCGAAATTCAGCACGCCCATCATGCTGAAAATGAGCGTCAGCCCAGAGCTGAGCATGAACAGCAGCAAGCCGTAGCTGATGCCGTTCAAGAAGAAGACAACAAAGGTTTCCATGGCACGTATGCCGGGCGCGTGGCGCCGACATGAAGCGTAAGAGAGGTCCCCTGCCACGGCGACCATGGCAGGGGTGGCGCATGGACAAAGAAGGTCAGCCGCTGCGCCAGACGGGCCAACCGGGAAAAGCGAAGACTGCTCGAGCGCCGGCATGCGCGCGGGGCGCATGCCGGAACGTCATCACGACGGACGCTTCATGCTGCAGGATGTGGGCGTGCTGGCCACATAGGCGTCGTAGGCCTTGGCCTCGACGAAAGTCATGCCCGTTCCCTCGACGTCATACTTGTTCTTGGCGTCGACAGGCGCCCACTTGGCGATGTACAGCGGCTGCTGCAGCTGGTGATCGCTCTTGCGCATTTCCACATCACCATTGAAAGACTTGAACTTCAGGCCTTCCATGGCATAGGCCACCTTGACCGGGTCCGTGGACTTGGCCTTGGCCATGCCCTCGGCCAGCATCGTCATGCCCGCGTAGATGCCAGCGGAGAAGAAGTCATCGTTGAAGCGCTTCTTGAATTCGGCCACCAGCTCCGCGTTCACGCCACCCATGTTGTAGTGACCATAGCCAACCTGGTAGATGCGGCCATTGGCGGCCTTGCCCAGGGCGGTCGGTGTGCCACCGAAGTTGGCGTAGTAGGTGTAGAACTTGGCGTTCAGGCCAGCCTCGTTGGCCGCCTTGACCAGCAATGGCAGCTTGTCGGTATCCAGCAGCGGCGTCCTGCCGTCCGGTTGCACGGCAAGGGCCAGCCACTGGAAATGGGCGGAGT
>CAYPUS010000062.1:4606-11981 GCA_964413815.1 uncultured Aquabacterium sp.
ACCAGCAGAGCCAGATCCGAACCCCAGTTGCCCGTGATCACCGTGTCAGCGCCCGAAGCCTTGATCTTGGCCACGTAGGGCGCGAAGTCACGCACCTGCGCCAGGGGGTGCAGGTCGTCGCCGACAACCTGGATGTCCGGGCGCTTGCGCTTGAGCATGGTCTTGGCGTACTTGGCCACCTGGTGACCGTGCGCGTAGTTCTGGTTGATCAGGTAGACCTTCTTGACGTCGGACTGATCCTTGATGAAGCTGGTCAGCGCCTCCATCTTCATCGACGTGTCGGCATCCAGACGGAAGTGCCAGAAGCTGCACTTGCTGTTGGTCAGATCCGGGTCCACCGCGGCGTAGTTCAGGTAGACGATTTCCTTGCCCGGGTTGCGGGCATTGTGCTTGGCGATGCCATCGATCAGTGCCGTGGCGGCACCGGAGCCCAGACCTTGCACCACATAGCGGATGCCCTGGTCGGCTGCGGACTTCAGCGCATTGAGCGATTCCGCCGGGCTCAGCTTGTTGTCCATGCTCACGATCTCGAACTTCACGCCAGCCGGGTTTTTGGCGTTGAGCTTTTCTGCCACGAACTGGTAGGACTTGAGTTGGTTCTGCCCCACGCTGGCCATCAGGCCAGACAGCGGATCGATCCAGGCGATCTTGACCGTCTCGCCTTTTTGCGCGTGTGCCGCGCCCATGCCCAAGGCCAGAACAGCAGCCACCATCACGCTGGAAAGACGAACCTGTTCGCGAACTTGAAATCGCATTTGCTTTTCTCCTCGTGGGGTCAAAAAACCGTAACTTGTTTCCACAATTTACCCCCCCATTTGAAGGGATCCACTAGGGATGACCCGAGGCTTAGCCCCACTTTTGTGCTTGTGTGATGGACCGCACAAAAGCGCGGGCAAAACGGGGCCATAAGGCGCAGATAAGGTATCTAAAAGTGAAAAAAAGGGCGCCATGAAGGCGCCCTTGTGCTGCTGAAACGACAGAGTCTGCCGCTTAGGCCGTTGGCAGTTTGTGGTCTTTGAATTGCTCGCGCAGCTTGAGCTTGTAGATCTTGCCCGTGGCCGTGTGCGGGATCTCGTCGACGAACACCACATCGTCGGGTGTCTGCCAATTCGGGATCTTGTCTTTGTAGAAGGCGATCAGCTCTTCCTTGGTGACCTGGGCATCGGGTTTCTTGACCACCACCATCAAGGGACGCTCGTCCCACTTGGGGTGGAAGCAGGCGATGGCCGCGGCCTCGTGCACGGCCGGGTGGGCCATCAGCACGTTCTCCAGGTCGATGGAACTGATCCACTCGCCGCCGGACTTGATCACGTCCTTGGAGCGGTCGGTGATCTGCATGTAGCCATCCGGGTCGATGGTGGCCACGTCGCCCGTGGGGAACCAGCCATCGTGCAGCGGCGACTTGTCGATGTTGAAGTAGCCGCTGACCACCCAGTGGCCGCGCACTTCGAGGTCGCCGGCGGCCTTGCCGTCCCATGGCAGCACCTTGCCTTCGCCATCGACGATGCGCATGTCGATGCCGTAGATGCCCTTGCCCTGCTTGGCCAGGATTTTTTCCTTGTCGGCCTTGGACAAGTCGGCGTGCTTGCCCTTGAGCCGGCTGAGCGTGCCCAGCGGCGACAGCTCGGTCATGCCCCATGCGTGGATGACCTCGACGCCGTAGTCGTCCTGCAGCGTGCGGATCATGGCCGGCGGGCAGGCCGCGCCGCCGATCACGGTGCTCTTGAAGGTGCTGAACTTCAGGTTGTTGGCCTTGACGTGGTTGATCAGACCCAGCCAGATCGTCGGCACGCCCGCCGAGAAGGTCACCTTCTCTTGTTCGAACAGGTTGTACAGCGAGGCGCCATCGAGGTGGTGCGCCGGGAAGACCAGGCGGCAGCCGATCAGCGCGGCGGCATAAGGCAGGCCCCATGCATTGACGTGGAACATCGGCACCACGGGCAGCACGGTGTCGGCGCTCTTGACATTCATGGCGTCGGGCAGCGCCGCGGCATAGGCGTGCAGCACGGTCGAGCGGTGCGAGTAGACGGCGCCCTTGGGATTGCCCGTCGTGCCCGAGGTGTAGCAGATGCTGGCGGCGGTGTTCTCGTCGAAGCTGGGCCAGGTGTACTGACCGTCCTCGGCTTCGATCAAGGTCTCGTAGCACAGCAGGTTGGTGAGCGTGGTCTCCTTGGGCATGTGCTCGGGGCCGCACATCGCCACGACATGCTTGACCGTCGTGAGCATGGGCGCGAGCTTTTCGACCAGGGGCAGGATGTTCAGGTCGACGAACAGGATCTTGTCCTGCGCGTCGCCAGCGATCCAGGCCACCTGCTGCGGGAACAGGCGCGGATTGATCGTGTGGCAGACCAGGCCCGAGCCGGACACGCCGTAGTAGATCTCGAGGTGGCGGTAGCCGTTCCAGGCCAGCGTGCCGACGCGGTCGCCTGCCTCCAGACCCAAACGCTGGAGAGCCTGGGCCAGCTTGCGCGAACGCAATTCCACTTCGGACCAGGTGGTGCGGTGCATGTCGCCTTCGACACGCTTGGACACGATCTCGACATCGCCGTTGTGACGTGCCGCGTGCGTGAGCAGCGACGAGATCATCAAGGGCATTTGCATCATTTGGCCCATCAGGCTCATAGGAACGACCTCCGGAAAGGAAAACAGGAAGCGACCCGGCGGGCTGAAACTGGAAACGCCGCTAATCAGATCGTCAAAAAGATCATAGTGCGGGAACGCGGGACGGCCCGCCCAAGCCCCGGCGGGGAAAACCCTGGGTCTGCGCCGGCAAGCGTGAAAACGCCGCGAAACGAAGGCCCGCGCCCCATCTACCGTCTAAACGGTGCCGTCGAACTCAATCGAGAAAGCGCGTGAAAGCGGCCACTGGCTCGCGCTCCGTCCACAAGGTATTGTCGAGCGCATCCGGCTCGGCCCAACCCAGGGCCATCCCGACCACGACCATCTCTTTGTCAGTGTCCAGACCCAGGTGCGCCTCGACCACCGCGTGATAGTGGCCGAAGGCCGCCTGCGGGCAGGTGTCGAGCCCGCGTGCCCGCGCCGCGATCATGATGGTCTGCAGGAACATGCCGTAGTCCATCCAGCTGCCCTTGCCCATGATGCGGTCGATCGTGAAGATCAGCCCCACTGGCGCATCGAAGAAGGCGTAGTTGCGGCCCTGCTGCAGGTGCATGCGCTCCTTTTCTTCCTTGCCGATGCCCAGCAGACCATAGAGGTCCTTGCCCACCTTGCGGCGCCGATCGATGTAGGGCGAGACCCATTTGGGCGGGTAGTAGTCGTATTCGGCCTTGTGCCTGGCGGCCTCTTCGGGGTCGTTGTAGGCGGCCAGGATCTTGTCGACCAGGCCCTGGCGGCTCTGGCCGGTAAGCACATGCACCCGCCAGGGCTGGGTGTTGCTGCCCGAAGGCGCGCGGGCGGCCAGTGCCAGGATGGCCTCGATGGTTTCGCGGGGCACGGGCTTGGGCAGAAAGCGCCGCATCGAGCGCCGCGAGGTGATGGCATGGTCTACCGCGGCGATGCTGTCCGGCGTGATCACGTCGGGCTCGCGGGGAATGGACGCCGGGTGGGGTGCAGGATGGCTCATGACACTTGCAGCCTGCGCAGGGCTTCGATGAACTTCTCGGGCAGCGGCACCGGCCGGCGCGTGGCGCGGTCGACGTAGACGTGCACGAAGTGGCCGCTGGCGGCGGACATGTCCTGGCCCTCGTCGAACAGGCCGATCTCGTAGCGCACGCTGCTCTTGCCGATGTGGGCCACGCGGATGCCGGCATCCACGTTGCGCGGATAGGCCAGCGAGGCGAAGTAGTTGCAATGGGTCTCGATCACCAGGCCGATCACCTCGCCGTCGTGGATGTCGAGCACGCCCGCTTCGATCAAGTAGCGGTTCACGGCGGTGTCGAAATAGCTGTAGTAGGTGACGTTGTTGACGTGCCCGTAGACGTCGTTGTCCATCCAGCGCGTGGTGATGGTGCTGAAGTGGGCATAGGCCGCGCGCGGCTGGGACTGGGGTCGTTCCATGAATGCTTTTCCGAAATGAGGTGGCGAAAGGCGGCGGTGCCAGACTGTCGCAACGATGATAACGAGGGGAGATCGGGGACGCCTGTCAAGCGGGCATGCCATGGCTCCCAGCGTTTGACGCGCGCCATGCGCGAGGGCTACATTACATTACTGACCAACGAGTCAGTTATTGCCCTGCCCGAGCGCCATTCCGGCCGCGACACCCCTTGACCTTGCCTGCCTCGCCCGCCTCGCCGACCCCGTCCCGCCAACGCCGCAAGGCGGACCGGCCGCATGAACTGCTGGAAGCGGCCCTGACGCTGTTCGTCGAAAAAGGTCTGGCCGCCACCCGCCAGGAAGAAGTCGCCAAGCTGGCCGGCGTCTCCAAGGGCACGCTCTACCTGTACTACCCGAGCAAGGACGAGCTGTTCAAGGCCGTCATCCAGGCCTACCTGACCGAGGTGCTGGTCGAAGGCGGCGAGATCGTCGACCAGTACGAAGGCTCCACCTCCGATCTGCTTCACCTGCTCGCACAGACCTGGTGGGAGCGTGTGGGCTCGTCCACCGCGGCGGGGCTGCTCATCCTCATCATGGCCGAAGCCCGCAAGTTCCCGGATCTGGCCCAGTTCTATGTGGACGAGGTCGTGGCGCCCAGCCACGCGCTGCTGGGCCGCGTCGTGCAGCGCGGCATGGACCGGGGCGAGTACCGGCACATGGATGTGATGTCCGTGGTGCAGGCCCTGATCGCGCCGATGCAGTTCCTCATCATCTACCGGCAATGCACCTCGGTGTGCGCCGTCAACCCCGTGCCCATTGACCCGGCGCAGTTCATGCGCACCCAGATCGACCTGCTGCTGCGTGGCCTCGAGGTGCGCCCGGCATGAAGACCCGCACCAAGTGGATCGTCGCATTGGCCGGCGTGCTGCTGCTGAGCGCGAGCATCGGCCGGGCCATCGTGGCGCGGCAAGCGCAGCAAAAGGACTTGGCGCAAAGCACCGCCTCGACGCAGGCCAAGGCGGTCGTGTTGTCGGTCCGGGATGTCGTCACGGCCAGCGCCCTGCCCTTGCAGCGCAGCCTGCCGGTCTCGGGCAGCCTCACGGCGCAGCGCTCGGCCATCGTCAAAGCCAAAGTGGCGGCCGAGTTGCTGCAGCTGACGGTGCGCGAAGGCGATGCGGTGTCGGCCGGCCAGGTCATCGGCCGCCTGGATCCGCAGGAGTTCGAAACCCGGCTCAGGCAGGCACAGCAGCAGGCAGCGGCCGCCCGGGCGCAATGGCAACTCGCCCGGCAGAACCTGGACAACAGCCAGATGCTGGTCAAGCAGGGCTTCGTCTCGCGCAATGCGCTGGACACGGCCGAATCCAATGCATCGAGCGCCAAGGCCAATTACGAGGCGGCCCAATCGGCGGCCGAACTGGCGGCCAAGGCCCTCAAGGATGGCGTGGTGCGCTCGCCCATCGCGGGCCTGGTCTCGCAGCGTTTCGTGCAGGTCGGCGAGCGGGTGGGCGTCGATGCGCGCATCGTGGAGGTTGTTGACCTGGCCACGCTGGAGCTGCAGGCACCGCTCAGCCCGGCCGATGTGCTGCAGGTGAAGGTGGGCACACCGGCCAGCCTGCGTGTCGAAGGGCTGGCCCAGCCTCTGGCGGCCAAGGTGGCGCGCATCAATCCGAGTGCCTCGCCCGACACCCGATCGGTGATGGTCTATCTGTCGCTGGCCGATCACGCGGGCCTGCGTCAAGGCCTGTTCGTGCAGGGCCACATCTTGCTGGGCAGTCAGGAGGCATTGGTGGTGCCGGTCAGCGCCATCGCGCGTGATGGCGAGCAGGACCATGTGTTGCGCGTGCCAGGTGGCACGGCGCAGTCAGGCCGCGAGGTCCAGGTCGAGAAGGTGGCCGTGCAGTTGGGCCCGCGCGGCACGGTGGCGCCTCACACGGTGACACATGACGCGGCAGCGGATGGCGCTGCAGAAACCGGCGGGGCTGCCAAGAATGCGGCACCTGTCGAGATGATCGCGGTGCTGTCGGGCCTGCAGGCCGGCGATGTGGTGCTGCGGCATGGCAGCGGCACTGTGCGGGAGGGCCAGCTCGTCAAGCTCGGCGAGGTGGCGACCACGGCAGGCACCGTGCCGGCCGCGTCCGCCGCCACGCGCTGATCGAGCCCGAGCCAGCACGCGCCGCCATGTGGTTCACCCGGATCTCCATCCACAACCCTGTCCTGGCCACCATGGTCATGCTGGCGCTGGTGGTGCTGGGTTTGTTTTCCTACCAGCGGCTCAAGATCGACCAGTTCCCCGACATCGAACTGCCGGCCCTGGCCATCCAGATCGAGTACCCCGGCGCCTCGCCCGAGATCGTCGAGAACGACGTCACCCGCCCGGTCGAAGAGGCCGTCAACACGGTGGCCGGCATCAACCAGCTGTTCTCGCGTTCGTATGAAGGCAGCTCGGTGGTGGTCGTGCAGTTCAACCTCGATGTGGACGTGCGGCGCGCGGCCGAGGATGTGCGCGAAAAGCTCTCTCTGATCCGGCCGCTGCTGCGCGATGAAGTCAAGGATGCGCGCGTGCAGCGCTTCGACCCGGCCAACCGCCCCATCTTCTCTCTGGCGCTGACCTCGCCCGACGGCTCGCAAAGCCCGCAGGCCCTGACCACCTATGCCGACCAGGTGCTCAAGAAGCGGCTGGAGAACGTGCAGGGCGTGGGCAATGTGAGCCTGGTGGGCGCACTCAAGCGGCAGATCAACATCTACCTCGATCCACAGGCGCTGGACGCGTTGGGCCTCAAGCCCGAGCAGATCGTCAATGCCGTGCGCCAGGAGAACCAGGAGCAGCCCGCCGGCAGCGTGCGCACGCGCGAGCAGGACCGCGTGGTGCAGATCGATGCGCGGCTCAAGACGGTCGCGGATTTCGAGCGCCTGATCGTCACGAACCGGCAAGGCCGCCCCATCCGGCTCAAGGAAGTCGCCCGCGTGGTCGATGGCCCGCAGGAGATCGAGTCCCTGGCGCTGCTCGACGGCAAACGAACCCTGGCCATGGAGGTGCTCAAGGCCCAGGGCGAAAACACCATCGACGTGGTCGACGGCATGCTGGAGGTCGTGGAACAGGTGCGTGCCGAGCTGCCACCCGGCATGCAGCTGGACGTGGTGCGCGACAACAGCCGCCAGATCCGGGTGGGCGTGAGCACGGTGCGCCAGACCTTGATCGAAGGCGCGCTGCTGACCGTGGGCATCGTCTTCCTCTTCCTCAACTCGTGGCGCTCGACCGTGATCACGGGCCTGACGCTGCCGATCTCCATCATCGGCACCTTCCTCTTCATGCACGCCTTCGGCTTCTCGGTCAACATGATCACGCTGATGGCGCTGAGCCTGTGCGTGGGCCTGCTGATCG